>CALHST010000035.1 GCA_938038825.1 uncultured Paracoccaceae bacterium
GGGCCAGATATCATGGTGTATTCGGGCGAGTTTTTTATCAAAGAACCCAATACAAAGCACATCGTGTCCATGCATCAGGACCTGACCTATTGGGGTTTAGGCGCCATTGATGGATTGGTCACGGTCTGGGTGCCTTTGTCACCCGCAACATCAGCTTCTGGCTGCATGGATTTCGTCGCGGGATCCCATAAGAACGCCATTTTGGAACACAGCGACACGTTTGATGAAAACAATCTTTTGTCACGGGGACAGGAAGTTCAGGTCAACGTGCCCGACAACGAAAAAACGGCAATCGAATTACAACCCGGCGAGATTTCGTTGCATCATGGGCTGACGATCCACGGGTCTGGACCCAACACCACCGATGACCGCAGGATTGCCTGTGTGATCCGCTATATCCGCCCGGATATGGCGCAACAGGACGGGGATAAAGATCACGCGATGCTTGTTCGCGGCAAAGACAGGCACCACAATTTTCAGCACACACCTGCACCGACGGGATATTTTACAAAAGATGCTCTGGCGCTTTACGAACAAATCCGAAAGGCTCAGGCCAAGACGATGATGAAAGGGGCCAAAGGCTCCGCGGAGATGTATGCATAATGGACCACGTCACCTTCACGCAAATGAAAGACGGCACAAAGGAAGAGTATGACTTCCTGAACGAACACGAAGTCGAATACACCAAAGGCACCGCAGACCGCTTGCTGCAAGCGCTTGTCGATCTGGATAAAAGCCTGTCGGGTTACAAGGTCACCCGCTTGGGCCATTCATTGCAATCTGCAACCCGGGCCTGGCGCGACGGCGCGGACATTGATTGGGTTGTCTCGACCTTGCTGCATGACATTGGCGATATCTATGCACCCTACAATCACGACGAATACGCCGCGTCGATCATTCGCCCGTTCGTGCGCGAGCAATGTGCATGGTGCGTGCAAACCCATGGTGATTTTCAAATGATTTATTACGGGCATCATGTGGGCGGCAATCCGCACAAGCGTGACCAATACAAAGATCACATCTACTTCGACGACTGCGCCACCTTTTGCGAACGCTGGGATCAGTCAAGTTTTGACCCCGATTACGACACGCTCCCAATCGACTTCTTCGCCCCCATGGTGCACGAAGTCTTCGCCCGTGAACCATACAACCCCAACGTTGTACGCGCGGGTGAACGCGAACCACTTGTTGGCATGACAAGGGTGTAGCTTTGGCATGAGCTCCCCTTCAAAGTGTATTTCAGATTGCAATTAACTGCAGTTAAAATAGCTGTCTAAAAACATTTCCTTTGACTCTCATGAACCTTGCCCTCTATCAGCCCCAGCGAGAGGAAAGATTACGCAATGACACAATTCCAAGTCACATATGAAAATTCAGTATTCCCGGGCGTTAACGTCCTGGATCGAAATTCGTGTGGCCGGTGTGGTGTTGAAAGGGAATAATCCAACTTCTCATAATCAACAGAACGAAACCCGGCCGCCCTTTTCAAGAGGCGGCTTTTTTATTTGGAGAAAGACAATGTTTGTTCATATCGATCACATCGATGACGTCCTGCCCCATATCAGTCTCGCGGATGGTTTCCGCGTGCTGCAGCGCGACGGCTATCAAGTGGTCGACTACGCGTTCGTCGATAAAGACATGTTCACGAACCCATACGCTCTGGAATGTCGGGGGTTAAAATTCGATTCCTTGGGCAATCTCATCGCGCGCCCATTTCACAAGTTCTTTAACTTGGGTGAAAAGGAATTTCCACAAGATATCGACTTTTCTGCGCCACATCGAGTTTTGGAAAAAAGAGACGGGTCCATGATTCATCCTTGTATTCTGGGTGATGACTTAGTGTTTATGACCCGTAAAGGGAAAACGGATCACGCGGATCTTGCTTTGGCCCATGCCACTGACGGAGCCTTGGACCTGTGCTCGAATGCACTTAGCACCGGGATTACTCCGATCTTTGAGTTCACATCCCCGCTGAACCGTGTCGTTTTGGGTTATGAAACGCCAGAATTGACGCTGCTGGCCGCGCGCCACACGCATGCGGGCAACTACCTTACGCATGATGAACTAGGTGCAATGGCCAACGAACACGGTGTTTCGCTCGTTGCGGATTTTGACCCGATTGTGAACATCTCAACGTTCACCTCTCAAGCACGCGCGCTTGAAGGGGCTGAAGGGTATGTCATTGTTTTTGACACGGGCCACCGGTTGAAATTGAAAGCGGATGCTTACGTTCTGCGCCATAAAGCCTTGGACGGCCTTAGCTATGAAAAAAACGTTTTGGCTTGGATCGCTCAGAATGCGGTCGATGACGTCGCGCCCCTATTACACGACCAGGCGCGGGAATTCCTGTTAGACTATGCTGGTAAAGTTCAAGCCAGTGTTCAAACGCATGTCGCTCAGATTGAGGCATTCTATGATGCCAACAAAGATCTTCCACGCAAAGACTTCGCCCTCAAGGCGCAGGAAGAGATCGACAAACGTCTGACACGAGTAGCATTTGCGATGTTAGATGGACGGGAGGCACAGGCTGAAATGATGAAAATCGTTCATTGGGCCACGCATTCAGAAACTAGGCCAGCTCAAATCAGGGATTTGCTGGGCACTGAATGGACACCACCGGACCTGTCGGCAGTCAAAGACTGACATCGATGGGGGAAAATCGGAGACGCGCGTGGCTTTGTGCAGCGCGCGTCGCCATTTCGCGCTATTCGCGTTTGGTTTGGCCAACCAAGGCCTGCACATCCGCATCCACAATCTTTAACTTCAGACGATGCACTTGCTGTACAGGGAGTTTTGACAGGCTGTCTTGGTCTATCATGACTCGCACCCCATCATCTTCCAACTTGGTCACCGCATACGAAAAGTCGAGTTCGACCTCACTGAGATGAAACTGCGGAACTTCCCGGTCTTCTGCCGCAGCAATCAAGGCGACCGCTTCCATTTCGCGGCGCAATGCGGCAACCACTTCTGCTAACCGCGGATCATCTGCTTTTGAACCCGCACTGGGCTTGGCGATCTCCACATCCTTGAACAAGTCTTTTCTAATCGGTGTGTTAATCGTCAATTTCGGTTTTTTTATTGGTTCACGTCCCATAAAATTGTCCTCCTAAACAGGATCGGCGCGTTTAATCTGGAACCTCTGCCAGCGTTGACACAGCATCCCCGGCCAAACGGGCCAAGCGTCCATGCAAATCATCGTCATGCACTGATTTCAGCGTCATTTTGACGTTCAGTTTCCCGTGGCTCCGGAAGTTGCGCGTTGTATTGGTGTTCGACACCGCACCTTTCAGAACAGGCCGGGCGATCCGCATCTTTGGCGCAAATCGCTCAGTTGCGCTCGACGGTTTTTCAGTCTCTTTTTCCGTCGTATCTGTACGCACATCCAACGACAATTCTATCGTCGCCTGTTCAATGCCCACGGCAGGCATCTGCACCAAAGACAACAGCGGAGCACGCACTTGCGCTTCGGTTTCCACCATTTGGCCCGGAGATTCCGGATCACTGACAGCCTTGGTCATGCCAAAGCTGATCTCGCGCAGTTTCAATGCGGTCTCGGTTTTGTTGCCCACCTTTTTGGACACTTCTTCCAAGCCGTAATCAAGCAGGAACTCCATATATTGTTGTTCTGCTGCGATCTGGGCATCTTGGATGGCCCGTATTGGGCCACCCAGTAATGCGCCGATGTCATAATCATCGTCGTCCATCAGCTACCATCTCCCTCGTCCGTTTCAGCCTGGCTGGAAATGGCTCCGGCAAAGATATCAAGGACGCGTTGGAAGCCTTCGGGGACACGCTGTTTGGCCGTCATCGACACGGTCAACTTGGCTTCGCGCGTTGTGTTCTGATCCCGTTTGTAAGCAAAGGATTTAGACACGTTCAGATTGGCCTTGAACCGGGTCGAACTTTCCACCCCGCCTTTACCAACCAAGAAACCTGCCAAACCACTTGTTTGGGCTTTCACCTTGGTCGAATGCTCAAATTCAGCGCCAAATTTGGACGACAACTTCAATGCATTCGATTTGCTGATCACATCCCGGATTCGGAAATCGAAGTTCACCGAAAGGTCTTCGATGGCCATATGGGGGGCTTCCACCATCGACAATGTCGGAACCGTCAAAGTCACTTCTTCTTGGGTAACGGTGCCATCTTCCGGGTCTGTCACACCCTTCATATATTTGAATTCCATTGTGCGCAGAGCACCGAATTCATCTGTGCCCACTGCGTCAATAAATTCGACAGTGGAATGCGCCGACATCGCTTGTGCTTCGATCGCGGCAGTCAGGGGTGCGGACAGATAATAGCCAAGGGGCAAAGCCTGTGTCTCGGCGGCAATATCTACTTTTGCCATGGGTCTTCTCCTCTAAAATTAAGTACTATAATGCACCCTTGATACCACCTTTGAGGGAATTTGGCAGTATGGAATAACATACCTGTCTTGTTTGGACGGGTCAGCGAGGGGCCGAAACGCAGGTTTCAAGAGGATCCCCGATTAGACTGATACGGATTCTTTCAATATTTTTCATACCGTTACCAAGGGAATTTCATTTGGCAAAAAATACCTCAACACTTAGAACCCATGCATGTGGGCATCACAGTGTTTGCGCAAACGTCAGATCACCTGCGGCCATACGTCAGGATCCAAACGTCCAGCAGACACATGATATCCATCGACTCAAACACGCGCGAATTCGCGTCATACAACATCGCGGAAACGTGAGGCTGGTCCGGTCTCACAAGATCCCCACGAATTCGCTCTTTCCGCGCTGAGCGGCGCGCGTTACATACCTGCGCAAACGTTAGCGGGATAATGACCATGGCCTTAGGAAAATTCGATGCCGCCGAGGCAGAACCACGTCTTTACAAAATGTGGGAGGACGCCGGGTGTTTTGTCGCTGGGGCCAACAAAAAGCCCGAGTCATCCACGTACTGCATCATGATCCCGCCCCCGAATGTGACAGGCGTTTTGCACATCGGGCATGCGTTTAACAACACACTGCAAGATATTCTGATCCGCTGGAAGCGAATGCAAGGGTTCGACACACTTTGGCAGCCCGGCACGGATCACGCAGGAATTGCCACACAGATGGTTGTCGAACGTGAATTGGCCGCCAGCCAACAACCAGGGCGGCGCGACTTGGGCCGCGAAAAGTTTCTGGAAAAAGTCTGGGAATGGAAGGGCAAATCTGGCGGCACCATTGTGAACCAGCTGAAACGCTTGGGCGCGTCTTGTGATTGGTCGCGCGAGGCGTTCACCATGTCGGGGGCCCCCGGTGCCCCGCAGGATGTGGCCAAGGGAAACTTCCATGACGCGGTGATCAAAGTCTTTGTGGAAATGTATGAAAAAGGCTTCATCTACCGCGGCAAACGGCTTGTGAACTGGGATCCACATTTCGAAACCGCGATCTCGGATCTTGAGGTCGAAAACGTCGAAGTTGCAGGCCACATGTGGCACTTCAAGTACCCGCTGGCTGGCGGGGCCACTTATGAATATGTGGAAAAGGACGAAGACGGAAACGTAAGGCTACACGAAACACGCGACTACATCTCCATCGCGACCACGCGCCCCGAAACCATGTTGGGCGACGGCGCGGTTGCTGTGCATCCATCAGATGAGCGTTACGCGCCAATCATCGGGAAACTCTGCGAAATTCCTGTTGGCCCGAAAGAACATCGCCGCCTGATCCCGATCATCACGGACGAATACCCCGATCCTGATTTCGGCTCGGGCGCTGTGAAAATCACCGGCGCGCATGATTTTAACGACTACCAAGTGGCCAAGCGCGGCGGCATCCCAACCTACCGGTTGATGGACACCAAAGGTGCAATGCGGGCTGATGGTGAGCCCTATGCCGACGCCTCGGCAACCGCGATGGCCGTGGCCAAAGGCGAACAGACGTTGACCGAGGTTGAAGCCGACCTTGTGAACCTTGTCCCCGATGATCTGCGCGGCCTTGACCGCTTTGAGGCGCGCGACAAAGTCG
>CALHST010000036.1 GCA_938038825.1 uncultured Paracoccaceae bacterium
TGGCTGATTTTGCAGCCCTTCATACTATTATTCAGAATCGTATATGTTTCGTCGGTGTGTGATGCCACAGACAGCGGACCGTACTCGCGTTGATCATACGCGACAGCCACAGGTAGCGGACTTAATGTGCGATATTTGTGCGTAGCTATTTGACTTTGCGGGATTTATGGGCTCCGGCGGTCGGCACCATGCAGATTCTATCGGAGCGACTTCATAAGGAGCTAATGAATTAAAACAATGGGATAAACCTATGTGACGAATTCATCTCGTGGCGGTGTAACCCAAAATGTAATCCATTTTGTAGCCCAAAACGTAACCCAAATTTCGATGGTGTTGGGGCAAAAACCCTGAGCGCGCGACGCAGCTACTCGGGTGAATTTGTCAAATTCCCTTGCGTTGCCTTCTTACGAAATGTTCGCGGGTTTCCCCTAACTAAAGTGACAGCTATGCGTAGAATGCATGCGTAATTGGGCTGACTCTGCATTGACGTCAAGCTCCCCGGTAAGATCGCTGGATGATTGTGAACAAGGGAGACAGACAATGGAATACTAGGTTGGAATAGATGTATCGCTTCGATCCTGTTCGCATTGCGTCGTGGATGGCAAGGGCGTGGTGCATTTGGAACGTGAGTTACCCTTTAGTTTTGTTCTGCGCCCAAAGCCGCTTTAGACTTTCGTAACTCTCCAACGAGTGCCTTCTAGTAGCGGTGACAAAGAGTTGCGATGTACCTAGCTCATGGCCAGTTTCGCAGTTGTCGTCTGAGTATATTGGCCTCAAATCCAGTGTGGTATCCCAAGGCGGCGATCCACGACGTTTGTTTACAAAAAACCGCGCCAAGTCTTCAGGCTTTGATGCAACTTGCGAAGCATAGATCGTCCGCATCAGGTTGAATAAGTCTTTGGGTCCGTGCCGATGTTCTGGAATATCGAAATCTGCTATTTTTTCGTATTGTTTATAGAGCCTTATCGTTAGTTTGTTTACCATAGTGGCTTTGCTCCAATTTTATTGCTGTTATGGTACTCCTAGCACGATCATTGTACCGTGACCGCTTTGAACTGCAGTAGTTCGAAGTGGCATGTGTTTACTATTCAATCATACAGTGTGGAGCAAAGATGGACGCCCGTGAATATTTCGAAACTGCCGTGATGCCAATCTGGACCCGATTGCAAAATGAACCCGAGGCGCTTGAGCTTGAAATCGCCGCGACAACGATGATCTTTCATACCGCGGATTACATGTCGAAAACTTCTGGGCAAAAACTGGAAGATGTTCGACAAAGAATTAGAGAACTAATTCCTGAGTTTGCAGAGGTTCATGGAGCTGCAATTGCCAACAAGCACCAAAAGGTGGGCCACAGCCCTGCCAAACATAAAGAGCTAACAAGGCCTCAACAGAATATGCCAAATGTTCTTACGTTTAATGGTGATCGGTTGGTATTTGACGGCCAGAGTTTGTCCTTTGGAATAACCCCTTGTTATGTTTTTCAAGATGGATCCGAGCTTCCTATACTTCCAACGCTAGAAAAAATTATTGACGTTCTAGACCAAGAAACCGCTAACCCATGAACTACATCTAAATGGCGCAAAGCCTTGATGCTGGTACGTATCTAAGGTCCGCTTGGGGCTGGTAACTACCTTGCTACAAGAATTGGCCGCTGAGACGAGAACAAATCAAATGTCGCGTTTCATGTATGTTTTGTAGCCCATTTTGTAGTCCAAAATGTAACCCGACTTGTAACCCAGATCGTGAATCAGCAGGATTCAAGCCTTCTGAAATACCTTTAAGGCATTGATTTTAAGTGATTTTTATTGGCTCCGGCGGTAGGGATCGAACCTACGACCAATTGATTAACAGTCAACTGCTCTACCGCTGAGCTACGCCGGAACCGTGAGGGGCGATATAGCAACGCCGTTGGGTTGCGTCCAGAGCCTTTTTCAGGTTTTTCGATCCTGTTCCGAAATAAGTGAAAATGTCACGCTCATACTCAGCGCGCCGGACGGGCGCACGATGGATTTCCCTGCGAGATCAATAAGGTGCGCCAGAACGTTGCGTGTTGCGGCCCCAAGAAGGGCAGGCGGGGTATCTGTGTAAATGTGTTTGGCAAGTTCTGCTGCGGTCGCAGGGCCTGCCGCAAGTGCAGACAAAATATCCGTTTCGCGCGACAGGCGGTGCGCAACAAGCCACTCGAGCCGCGCGTTTGGGGTGTCTATTGGGGCACCGTGACCGGGATAGAACACGCTCCATTGCTTGGATTGAAGTTTCCGGCAAGACGCCATGAAATCTGTTAGGTCTCCGTCGGGCGGGGACACCAGTGATGAGGCCCATCCCATCACATGATCTGCGGTGAAGCATCGCGTTCCCCATCCCAAGCAAAGATGATTGCCGATATGCCCCGGCGTGTGCAACACATCCAGGGCCCAGATGTCCGCACACAGCTGTTCCCCGTCCTTCACGATGTGGTCTGGTACGAAATGCGTGTCCACCCCTTCGCCGCCGCCAATCGCGCCTGATGCGGCCAATTCCTGCATGATCGGACTGCGGCCTGCCGTTGCCCCGCCAAACCCATAGACCGGCGCGCCAGTTGCCCTTGACAGATCTTTGGCGAGGGGGGCGTGATCCAGATGGGCATGTGTGACCACAATATGCGTCACAGTTTGATGCGGCTGAACAGCGGACAGGATTGCGTCCAAATGCGTGTCTGATTGTGGGCCTGGATCAATCACAGCCAAGGAGTGTGCCCCCAACATATACGTGTTTGTGCCACGATAGGTCATAGGCGAGGGGTTGGGCGCCACGATCCGGCGCAAACCCGGCTCCAGCTCTTGTGGCACACCAATTGGGGGATCAAAATCGTCAGGCGGAGTCATGATCGGCTTTCTTTTCGCAAGGCAAAGCAACCCTAGCATGCAAGAGCACGCAGCAAAAACGGGTTTCCCCAAGCGCGTGAGGCGCCTACGGTGCGGTCATGGATTTTATGTGGCTCAAACGCTATCTCCCGCGCGGTCTGTATGGACGTGCTGCGCTTATTCTCTTGCTGCCGGTTGTTGTTGTGCAATTGGTGGTTTCGGTGCTGTTTGCGCAGCGCCACTTCACGGATGTGACCGAACAAATGACCCGCACGATGGAGCGTGAGATCCGCGTTGTTTTGGAAACGGTCGACGCTGCTGCATCACCCGAGTCTATTCGCCAAGACGTGGACGCGCGCCTTCCGGGGTTTGAGTTGGTTGTCGAGTTGGTGCCAGATGACGCGTTGCCGCCAACGGATACGCGCCTGTGGTATGATTTTTCCGGCACCGTCTTTGCGCCAATGCTGCGGGCGTCCTTCCCGGACATTCAGCGTATCCTGCTTGGAAATGATCGGGTGGTAACCTTGTTCATCGAAACGCAAAAAGGGCTGTTGCGTCTGGATATCGGGCGGCACCGCCTGTCCGCATCCAAACCGCACCAGCTGTTTGTGAACATGATCTTTTTTGGCGTGCTGACCACAACCATCGCTTTTGTGTATTTGCGCAATCAGTTGCGGCCCATCACACGCCTGTCCCGCGCAGCCGAGGCCTTTGGGCGCGGGCGTCACGTGCATTACAACCCATCCGGTGCAACAGAAGTGCGTGCGGCAGGGGCTGCGTTTGTTAACATGCGCAACAGGATCGAACGCCATATCGAACAACGCACTTTACTGCTGTCAGGCGTCAGCCACGATCTGCGCACACCCTTGACCCGAATGCGGCTGGCGCTGTCCATGATGGAAGACCCAGAGCGCGAGCTGCTTGAGCATGACGTGGAAGACATGCAGGCCTTGGTCGATGAGTTTCTGAATTTTGTGAAAGGTGCAGCCGAAGGCGAGCCGGAATCTGTGGATCCCATCGTGATGACGCAGAACATTGTCGATGACGCCATTCGAGCCGGGCGCGATGTTACCTTGACGACGGCCACGGGGCAGGGGTTTGTCGAAGTGCGTAAAACCGCGCTGCGCCGGGCCGTGGACAACCTGATTTCGAACGCAGTGCGCTATGGCACGCGGGCCGAGGTGTCTGTCGTGCTGTCGGATCGGTCGTTGCGGATACGGGTCGAGGATGATGGCCCCGGCATCCCGGAAAACGCCCGCGCCGAGGCGCAAAAACCCTTTGTACGTTTGGATGCGGCCCGCAATCAGAACCGCGGCAGCGGTGTTGGGCTTGGCTTGGCCATCGCAACGGACATCGCCCGTGCGCATGGCGGTGTTCTGCGGTTGGGCGAAAGCAGCCATTTGGGCGGCTTGGCTGCAGATATTGTCATTGCGCGCTGATCCTGTTGCCGTTGCGGCAGGATTGATCTGGGATCCGGCGCGCGCTTAACACATGTCACGCACGGAAAAAGGACAGCTCTATGACCAGCCCCTATGACATGATCCGCACGCATCTTTCCAGTGCTGTGCCTTTTGCCAATACGGTCGGCGTGGTTCTGGGCGAGATTTCGGACAGCAGCGCATCCGCCACGCTGGAGCAGCGCCCCGAAACCAGCAACCACATCAAATCCCAACACGCCGGGGCCATGTTCACATTGGGCGAAGCCGCCTCGGGCGCGGCCCTTGCAGGGGCCTTGGCCCCTGTGATCCTGCAATCACGTCCCGTGGCCAAAGACGCCAAGATTTCGTTTGTGAAAATTGCCAAGGGCACCTTGACCGCCCAGGCCAAAACATCGCGCCCCGGAGCGGATATCTTGGCGGAACTGCAAGAGGTCGGAAAAGTGGTGTTTGATATCCACGTGGACATCACAGACACCCAAGGAGACACCGTCGCGACAATGACTTTGGCGTGGCACGTAAAGTCTTTGGCCTGACATTCTCTGGTTTTGGTGCAGGGGGCGATCACCGCACAGATTTGAATTCTCAAGCCATAGGGCGCAAAGGCTGAAACATCATCAATCCCAGTACAAGGCTG
>CALHST010000037.1 GCA_938038825.1 uncultured Paracoccaceae bacterium
CACTCGAACAAAGGCATCGGCTAAATCATTTGCGTGGAGATTGTCGCGCACTTGTTTGCCCCCATTTCCGATAACTTCGTATGGCTTGCCATTGCGCGCCGACTTGCAAAGATAGGACAAGAAACCATGTGCCTTTGCACCGCTGTGGTCTTCGCCCGTAAGACATCCCGCGCGGAACACAGCGGCCCTAAGGTCAAATCTAGATGCGTATTCCTGCACCATCAAATCTGCCGCGACCTTGGACACCCCAAACAAGCTGTGCTGCGTTTGGTCAATTGACATAGTCTCATCGATACCATGTTGGAAAAAGCGATGGTTCGCCGACAATTCCAGCCGCGTGTCGTATTCTTCAAGAGGCAACGTGTTTGGGTGCGCGCCATAGACCTTGTTGGTGCTTGTAAACAAGAACACAGCGTTCGGGGCATGGTTCCGGCACGCTTCTAAAAGATGCAAGGTCGCAGTCGCGTTGATCGCAAAATCCATTTCTGGATCCGTTGCCGCCCAATCATGTGATGGTTGCGCCGCAGTGTGCACGACAACGCCAATATCGCGACCGAATTGTTTTACCACTTGCTCCAACCCGTCGCGATCCCGGATATCCAAGTCATGGTGGCGATACCCCGGACATGCCGCAGTCAACTGCGCACGCTTGTCCTGATTGCTGGCCTGATCACCAAACAGAATGCGACGCAGATCGTTGTCGATCCCAACGACGTCAAACCCCAAAGCGTGGAATTTTCGCACTGCAGCTGCGCCAACAAGACCAAGAGATCCAGTCACCAAAGCGACGCTTGTCTTTGTCATGATCAATCAGTCCCAACCAATGTGTGCCACGTCGAAAATATACACCTAACTATAGAAAAAATCGCGAAAATGCGTATAATGAACAACAACTTTGAGATTACATTCATTACACAAGTTTGGATCTGCATGAAACGGGTCAAAGTATTTATCACATGTTTCCTTGTGTGTTGCATGGCCGCGTTCATGGTGGCAGCGCAATCATTGGGGGATCCAACTGGCAAGCGGGTCGCTTTTGTCGTCGGAAACTCGGCTTATCAAGGCACGCTTGGCGCTCTGCCCAACCCAGCGAATGATGCTGTGGACATGGCGGCTAAGCTAGAGGAACTTGGTTTTGAGGTTGTTCTGGCAACTGACCTCAGCTTGCGCGCATTTCGTGTCGCTTTGCTGAATTTCGCGACGGCCATCGAAGGTGCGGACACCTCTTTGTTTTTTTATGCTGGTCATGGCATCCAAGTAGACGATGAAAATCACCTCATCCCGATTGATGCCCGCATTGCGCGCGGTCGCGAGCTTTCGGATGAAACGGTAACGGTGAGCCGGATTGTTGGATTGATGAACCAATTCACCGAAACGTCGATTGTTCTTTTGGATGCCTGCCGCGACAACCCTTTAACCAGTGACATTCCCGTTGGCGAACAACTGAATGGGTTTGGCCGCGGCCTTGCCCGGGTGCGGGCGGATGGTGGATCCTATATCGCCTTTGCAACCGCGCCCGGCAACGTGGCCTATGATGGAACCGGGCGAAACAGTCCCTTTACGGCCGCTTTGCTGAAGCACATTGCAACCCCCAATATCGATATTCGATTGATGATGGCGGATGTGCGTCGTGATGTGTTTGAAGCCACGCAGCAACGCCAACTCCCATGGGAAAACAACTCGTTGATCGGGCGGTTTTTCTTTGACGAAAATAGCACGTTGGAACGTTTGGACAGCGACAACCGCACAGAAGCAGAAGCGTGGAAAACCGTATCACAATCGACGCGACGCGAAGATTACGCGGCCTTCCTGCGCGATTTTCCCGATGGCAACTTTGCATCCATCGCGCGGTTGAAAGCCACGTCACTTGAGCAGATGGAAGAACGAACAAGTGCCGCGCAATCAGATTTTGTGCTGGCCCGTGCAACAAATTCCGAAGAACAATGGAGCGCCTTTCTTGAGGAATACCCGAACGGAATCCTGTCCGACATCGCCCGGGAAGAGCTGCAAGATCTTCGTGATCAAATAGCACGTGACAGGATGAGTCTGGAAGAAATCCATTGGCGATCCATCGAAACGTCACGCGCCCCGTCAGATTTTGAAATGTTTTTGTCTCTCTACCCAGAGGGTGCTTATTCGGATCTGGCCCAACAACGTCAGGATGCCGCCCGTCGGGCAGAACAAATCATCGCATCTGTCACAAATAGTGCAACGTCAGAAGATGTGACCGACGCAGAGCTGGAACGCGAAATCAAACAAAAGGTCAGGCAAATTCCGGTTCAGTTCATCCAATATGGGCTTAACGCGCTAGGTCATCAAGTCACGGACATCTCCGGCGTTCTGGATCCGGCAACCCGACGCGCAGTGCGCAATTATCAAGCCACAATCGGCGAAACACAGTCGGGCCGTTTAACCCCTCAGCAAACCGTGAACCTATTACTTTCCGCGGCAGCACTTGGAGACAGTTTTGCACTGACGGCAACTGGGATCATGCTGACATCTGGACAGGGCTTGCGCAAAAATGACGAGATGGCCCGTCAATGGCTTGATCGCGCAGCAGAACAAGGGAACGGCTTGGCTATGGCAAACTTGGGAATTCTCTATCGCGACGGGCTGGGCGGCGAACGAGACATAGCAAAAGCGCGTTCGTTGTTGACCGTTGCTGTGACTCTTGGCGTTGAGGGCGCGGAACCCGTTCTTAGGAGCCTTGGCAAGTGATTATTCACAGCATAAAGCAGTGTCTGATCGGTCTGATCCTTCTTGCAATGGCCAGTGCAGTCGACGCGCAATTGTTGTTACCGACACCCGAACTTAGGGTCGAAAAAGACTGCGATACGTGTCCGGAAATGGTGACACTTCCCAGCGGTCTTTATATGAGCCGCGCGCCGATTGTTGTGGAAGAATTCAAAAGCTTTGTGGACGAAACCGGGTACAAAAACACCGGCTGGGGCTGCAAATGGAATTTTCCGGGTTTTGATCAAGGCCCACGGCATCCTGTGACCTGCGTAACCTTTGAAAGCGGTCAAGCATATGTTGGGTGGCTGAAGGAAAAGACCCAGTTGCCCTACCGTCTCCCAACTGCTGAAGAAATGACCTATGCAGTTTTGGCGTTCAAAACCACAAACTATTGGTGGGGCCAACAGATTGGGCGCGACAGAGCAACCTGTTTGGGCTGCGGACGTGCTTTTGATGCAGTGGGCACCACGCCAGTGGACATTTATGATGCCAATCCGTTTAATTTGTTGGATGCCGTGGGAAATGTTTGGATCTGGACAACCGATTGCAAAACCGCCGCCTGTGAAGAACGCATTCTCATGAGTGGTGGATGGTCTAGCCCGCCTTCAGATTTGCGCATGAGCAAGCGCATTCACAACGGTGTAAAAGTACCGTTCAATACTTATGGACTCCGGGTCGTGAAGGACTTTGAATGATTAAGACAGCAACATGGGCGCTGACCGCGTTTCTTTTAAGTTTGGGTTTGCAAGCCAACGCTCAATCGACACCAGCAGCAGGTGAGGTGTTCACAGATTGTGACACTTGTCCTGAAATGATTATGCTGGACAATGGAACGGCTGTTGGTGCCACTCTTGTCACCAAAGAGCAGTTTGAAGATTTCGCTACAGAAAACGGCATCCCGGGAACTGAAAGTTGCTTTATCCGCATCGCCAAACGTTGGAAAAATACCGAAGGTAAAGGTTGGGCAGATCCGGGGTTTGCGCAGGATAACGATCATCCGGCTGTGTGCATGAACTGGTTAGAGGCCACAGCTTTTGCCGATTGGCTGAGCGAAAAGAGCGGCCATTTTTACCGTTTGCCAACCTTTGAGGAGTCCGTCGCGGCAATTTCAGCGGGGGCCCAAACCGCCTATTGGTGGGGGGACGATTTTGAAGAAGTTTGCACGCGAGCCAATGCCGCGGATGCAAATTTCAAAGCGGCATTTCCGGAAGACGGGCGCAAAATACTCACATGCGATGATGGCTACGCGTACACCTCTCCAGTCAAAGCTTTTCCGCCAAATTCACTTGGCCTCTATGATCCTGTTGGTAACGTTTGGCAGTGGACCAACACGTGCCTGAAGGGCGATTGTTCCAATGCGTTGTTTCGCGGTGCATCTTGGGTTGTCCCCGCCAAAAACCACTTTCGAAATGACGGCCAGTGGGCTGACCGGATTGTTTTGCGGAACTCAGCAGTTGGCTTCCGCGTTTTTCGTGATCTCGACTAGTTGAACACAGAAATGGAACCCCAAAGCGGAAGAAAACGAATACTTGTAACCGGAGGCGCGGGCTTTATTGGATCCCATCTGATTGATCGCCTTGCCGGGGAAGGTCATGCAATCTGGTGCGTGGATAATCTCTATACCGGTTCGAAACAAAACCTCGCATCTGTTTTGCAAAACCCAAACGTGACCTATGTCCAGCACGATGTGACTGACGCTTTACACCTTGAAGTTGACGAGATCTATAATCTCGCCTGCCCTGCATCGCCGATCCATTATCAATATGATCCAATCCAAACGATGAAGACATCCGTTTTCGGCGCGATGAACATGTTAGAATTGGCCAAGTCGCAGAATGCCCGCATCCTGCAAGCCTCCACCTCGGAAGTGTACGGCGACCCACAAATTGCGCGCCAACCCGAAACCTATTGGGGGCACGTAAATCCAATCGGCCCACGTGCTTGCTATGACGAAGGCAAACGATCCGCCGAAACCTTGTTTTTTGACTACCACCGTCAACATCGCGTGGACATCAAAGTGGCCCGGATATTCAACACATATGGCCCGCGCATACGCACCAATGACGGACGTGTTGTGTCCAATTTCATCGTACAGGCTTTGCGCGGAGACCCCCTGACAATTTATGGCGATGGCAGCTATACGCGGTCTTTTTGCTTTGTTGACGACCTGGTCGGAGGTCTTGTGTCTTTAATGAATACCGAGCCTGAATTCACTGGTCCCATCAATCTGGGCAATGACCGTGAAGTGTCGATGTTGGAACTGGCGGAG
>CALHST010000038.1 GCA_938038825.1 uncultured Paracoccaceae bacterium
GACCACGTGCGCTAGATTTGATGGAAAGTGGGATGCGCGCCGGTGATACCATTCCCCAGTTGCGCGCAGTGGGTCATCACATGGCGTATCGGCAAGTGCTGGCCATTGATAAGTACGGCAGCACAGCCATCCATTCTGGGCCCAATTCCCTTGGGATCTGGACACAAGCACAAGGCACGGACGTCGCCTCGGGCGGCAATCTTTTGGCCAATGACGGTGTCCCACAGGCAATCATAGATGGCTTTTCTGCCAGCACCGGCCATTTGGGCGACAGGCTGATCAATGCACTGCGAGCAGGCCTTGCAGCGGGCGGAGAAGCAGGCCCTGTGCATTCCGCAGGTATGATGCTGGTGGACAATGTGTCATGGCCCGTCGCCGACCTGCGCTGTGACTGGAGCGAGGACTGCCCCATAGAAACGGTTGCCGCAGCTTGGGATATCTACAAACCCCAGCTTGACGCGTATATCCAACGCGCCCTCGACCCAACCAAGGCGCCATCCTATGGCGTGCCAGGGGATGAATAGGTCGGTCTATAAAGGTCTGCTGCCTCCGAAACAATCGCTGCACTCATCCGGGACGTTCATCTGAACAAGCCGATGCTCGGAAACGAAGCCTGCCTTTTCCAATGCGGCTTTTGAGGCAGGATTGCTGTGAGCACATCCGCAAATCGGCCTTTTGCCCTCGCTTTCCAATACATTCGCAAGTCCGGAAACAATCAAACTGGCAAAGCCCTTGTTTCGATGACTGGGCTGCACCACCATTCCGATGTCCATGACGTTACCTGTTTCATCAATCGGTGTCATGACCCCACTTCCAACCAAGTGCCCGTCCTTAAATGCGATCCAAAGACCATCAGCCTGAAAGATTTGGTCCACTTCATCCCTGCTGGCAAAGAAATCACGTCCCGCGGCCCAAGCCGCGCCAAGGTCAGTTGCCCTTGCCTTTGCCAGCTGGAAATTAGCCACAGTATTCAAAATGATTTGGTTGCGTTTGCGAAATAAAAATCCGGTTTTATCCATCGTCCAACCCAACGTTTTGACCGCATCAATCAGGTCATAATCAAATGACTTGCAAAGCCCTTTTTTAAAAGGTTTCTGCCGGACAAGAGCGGACAGATGCATGGCCCCTTTGGTGCTGTTCACTGCGAAAAATTCGACCAGATTGACGCCATGGAAAACGGCATATGCCTCTCCGGGAAGCTCCCAAACCTCACCTGATCTGACAAGTTCCTCAAGGAACCACTCCTGCGGCTCTGGCAGCGATGCCAGATACTGACTGCGCAGTGCCAGTGGTAGGTTCGCAACTCGCAAAAAAGTGCTCATGTGCAATCATAATGTTTTGGGGGTAACCGACGCAATGCACCAGAAACGACACAGTGCAAAATTCAGTTTCTCGGCGCTTTACAAGGCACAATTATCAACCCCATTTGACCTGTCAAAAAGTAACCCAAAGGCCGCTTAGCCCCGATCTTTCAACGCCATTCGCACCATCTATCTGCAGTTTTGCAGCCGTGACTTTCGCCGCCGTCATTTCTCTGTCACTCTTTGTCCAAAGCCGCTGTCCGAAGGAGTGCTGCCTGTGCGCGATCCCCGTTACGATATCCTGTTTGAGCCGATGCAAATTGGCCCAGTGACCGCCAAGAACCGCTTTTATCAGGTGCCCCATTGCAATGGGGGCGGCTACCGCGACCCTTCCGCCGCAGCCGCAATGCGTGGGTCCAAGGCCGAAGGTGGTTGGGGTGTCATCTTCACCGAGCAATGTGAAATGCACCATAGTTCTGAAATCACGCCCTTTATCGAGCTGCGTCTTTGGGACGACAAAGACATTCCCATGCTGCGGCGTATGTCCGAAACCATGAAATCACATGGCGCTTTGGCGGGCATCCAATTGGCCTATTCCGGGGTGAACGGGCCAAACCTGTACACACGCGAAGTGCCGATGGCGGTATCTGCCCAACCCATCCGCACCTTTACCAACGACCCGGTTCAGGCGCGTGCGTTGGACAAATCCGACATCCGTGATTTGCGACGCTGGTTTGTGAATGCTGCCAAGCGTTCGAAACTGGCCGGGTTTGACCTGATCTGCCTATATGGGGCCCATGGCTTTGGCATCTTCCAGCATTTCCTCAGCCGAGCGACAAACCACCGCACGGACGAATACGGCGGCAGTCTTGAAAACCGGTCGCGCTTTGCCCGCGAAGTTGTTGCAGATATCCGCGACGCTGTTGGGGACACAATGGGTTTGACCCTGCGCGTTTCGCTAGACGAAACTATCGGCGATCTGGGGTTTTCAAATGCGGAAGTCCGCGAGTTTGTTGAGATGAACCGCAATTTGCCGGATCTGTGGGATCTTGCCCAAGGCACATGGGAGGACTGCTCGGGCCCGTCCCGTTTCACGGAAGAAGCCGCGCAACACGCTTTGGTACAGGGCATACATGACCTGACAGACCGCCCCATTGTGGGCGTTGGACGTTTCACGAGCCCAGACGTCATGGCCAAAATGATCCGCACCGGCACGCTGGATTTCATCGGCTGTGCACGTCCCTCTATTGCGGATCCATTTCTGCCAAAGAAGATCGAAGACGGCAGGATCGAGGACATCCGCGAATGCATCGGATGCAATATCTGCATCACTGGCGACATGACCATGTCGATCAGCCGATGCACCCAAAATCCCACGTTCATGGAAGAATGGCGCAAGGGCTGGCACCCGGAACGGATGAACGCCAAGGGCGCAAGTTCCAATGTTTTGGTCGTTGGTGCAGGCCCAGCCGGTTTGGAAGCTGCGCGCGCCTTGGCCGAGCGCGGCTATGACGTAGCTTTGGCAGAGGCTGGCACAGAGCTCGGCGGACGTGTTGCCCGCGAAAGGCACCTGCCGGGGCTCAGCGCCTGGGGGCGCGTCGCAGATTACCGCGTTTATCAGATCAGTCAAAAGGCCAATGTTGAAACCTATTTCGACAGCACATTGGATGCGAAAAGCATCCTAGAGTTTGGCTTTGAAAACATTTGTTTGGCCACCGGATCATCATGGAGACGCGATGGTGTTGCCCGCCAGCACGTGGTGCCGTTCCCGACAGACAGGGCAATGCCACTGTTTACCCCCGACGATTTGATGGACGGAGCCACACCCGTGGGCCATGTCGTGGTTTACGACGATGACCATTACTACATGGGCGGTGTTCTGGCCGAATTGCTGATCCAAAAGGGGTGTTCTGTTACCTTGGTGACCCCTGCTGCCTATGTCAGCGAATGGACGTTAAATACGCTGGAACAGCACGAGATCCACAAACGTCTGGTGGAAATGGGCGTGACAATCGAATTGAACCGCGGAGTTGTGGCCATTGGCCCTGACCATGTCATCAGCAATTGCATGTTCACAGACCAACGCAAAGAGATCCCTTGCGATGGGGTTCTTCTGGTCTCTTCTCGGATAGAAAACAACGCCGTTTATCAGGATCTTATGGCAGGCAAATCTGATTGGGCAGATGCTGGCATCAAATCCGTACAGTTGATCGGTGATGCCAATGCCCCCGGCCCGATTGCTTGGGCCACATATGCCGGACACCGTTACGCACGCGAGTTGGATGGCGAGGATATTGGCGACGCATTGCCATTTCGGCGTGAAATCACCGCATTGGCCCCCTCATGACCCGCACCCTTGAAATGCTTGAAAAGCTGATCGCGTTTCCCACTGTCAGCCACACCAGCAATCTTGCGCTGATAGACTGGGCGCAATCAGTGCTGACAGAAGCAGGTTTTTCCGTGACACGCATCCCGTCGGCCAACGGCAAAAAAGCTGGGCTGCACGCCCGTATGGGGCCAGATGGTCCCCGCGGCATTTGCCTGTCCGGCCATACGGATGTTGTGCCCACAGAAGGTCAAACATGGACACGCGATCCCTTCAGACTGACGCATGACAAGGGCCGCGTCTATGGGCGCGGGACGACTGATATGAAGGGATTTGTGGCCTCTGCCCTCTCCTTGGCCGAAAGAGCAAAACACGTACCCCTTGCAAAACCCCTCAGCCTTGTCTTGTCCTATGATGAAGAAGTTGGGTGCATCGGCATCCGTGATATGCTGCCCGCGTTGGCGCCCCTGTTGGGTCAACCAGACTTGATCATCGTGGGCGAGCCCACATCCATGCGCGTGGCGACCGGCCATAAGGGCAAGACAGCGCTGCGTGTAACATGCAAAGGCGAAGCCGGACACAGCGCACTGGCCCCGAATTTCGTGAATGCGATCCACGTTGCGTCGACCTTTGTTGGTGAAATGCGCACCCTTCAGGCAAACCTTGCGCTTGGTCCTAACGACAACGCTTACGATATTCCGTATTCGACTGTTCATATCGGCAAAATCACGGCAGGGAGCGCGTTGAATATTGTGCCTGATTTAGCGACCATCGACATGGAATTTCGCCACCTCGCTGAGGTTGCGGCCCAAGATCTCCTTGAAGAAATCACAGCAACGGCCGCGCGCGTGTCAAAGGGATTTGGGCACAACAACCTTATCTGCGTTGAACAAGTAAATGCATATCCCGGTTTAGATCAAAGACTCGACGCGGATCACAACGCATCCGCCCAACATCTTGCCGGAGGGACTGCGTCAACCAAGGTCGCCTTTGGAACCGAAGCCGGGTATTTTTCCCAATTGGGGCATCGCACTATTGTCATTGGTCCCGGCAATATGGCCTGGGACGGTCACAAGCCTGATGAAGGCCTAGAGATGTCTCAAATTTCGGCATGCGACGCCATGATGGATCGGATCCTGAAGCAGCTTTCTTTGGATGCCAGCGCCTAGCCATCTTCACTTTGCAAAAGACCATTCGCTGCCTCTCGCGAAATACGCGGATTTGCTTCTTAGATTTGGCCTGCATAGTGGCACAGCACATCCGCCCCATTCAGGTGATGCATCGGCGGCGATTTCGCCCGGCATAAATCACTGGCATGAGGGCAGCGCGTCGCAAAATTGCAGCCCCTGTCTGCCACAGCGCCATCGCTCAGCGACGTGCGCTTGCCCGCCTTCTTACGCGCGCGGGGATCAGGGATTGGAACCGCACTTAACAGCGCGCGCGTATAGGGGTGTTTGGGGTCGCGGAACAGCGTGTCACGATCCGCCAGCTCAACAATCTGCCCCAGATACATAACCGCAATCCGGTCGCAGATATGTTCTACTACGGCCAGATCATGAGCGATGAAAACATAGGTCAAATCGAATTCTTCCTGCAGATCCTGCAACAGGTTCAACGTTTGTGCTTGGATTGACACGTCCAAGGCCGACACCGCCTCGTCTGCGATCACGATCTTGGGTTTCGTTGCCAGCGCACGCGCGATGCCAAGCCGCTGGCGTTGTCCACCGGAAAACGCGTTGGGATATCGCATCAGGAATTCACGTTGCAGACCCACCTGTTCCAGCAAATCCCCCACGCGGTCTGCCAAAGCTTGCCCAGACAGGCCTTCGGATTTGCGAAGGCACTGTCCGACCAGCTCCAAGACACGCAAACGCGGATTGAGCGACGATTGAGGATCTTGAAACACCATGCGCATGTCGCGCCAGATCTCGGTCAGCAAGCGGCGATCCGCTTTGGTGATTTCATCCGGGGCTTTGCCGTTTCGGTACATCCGAATACTGCCGGAACTGGGGTCAAGCACACGCATGATACAGCGCCCCAGCGTGGTCTTGCCACTGCCGCTTTCCCCGACAATGCCAAAGGTTTCACCGCGTTTGACATCAAAGCTGACTTTATCAACTGCCTTCACGACATCACGTGTCTTGGAAAAGAAACCACCACCAATCGGAAAGTGCATTTCCAGATCGCGCACTTCAAGTATGCTGTCAGCCATGGGCACGCTCCGACTGATGCAGGAAACAAGCCACTTGCGCGCCATCGACGTCAATCAACTCGGGCACGTTAACGTCACAGACACCGGCCATGGCGTGATCACATCGTGTTCGGAACGGACAGCCAGAAGGACGGGCAAGCGGATGTGGCACCATGCCCCGGATCGCGGGCAATCGACGACGTCGCTGTGATCCAATGCGCGGCACAGACTCCAAAAGCGCTTGGGTATAGGGGTGCTGCGGGTTTTCGAAAATGGAATAAACGTCCCCCTTTTCGACCACACGGCCCATATACATCACAGCCACATCTTCAGCGACTTCCGCTACAACACCCAGATCATGGGTAATCAGCATCACGCCCATCGCCAACTCGTCCTTCAACTCGGCAATTAGATCCAAGATTTGCGCTTGCGTTGTCACATCAAGAGCGGTCGTCGGTTCATCTGCGATTAACAAGCGCGGCTCACAGCTTAGCGCCATGGCGATCATCGCTCGCTGTCGCATGCCACCCGACAGTTCGAACGGATAGGCCTCGAACCGCTCGGCCGGTTTTGGGATGCCAACTTTGTTAAGCATCTCAACAGCGGTCTCTTTCGCTTCAGCTTTGGTGATCTTGCGGTGCAACAGAAGTGTTTCGGTGATCTGTTTGCCGATCTTGGTGATGGGTCCAAGCGAGGACATCGGCTCTTGAAAGATCATTGCAATGTCTTGCCCACGAATGTCGCGCAGTGCACGGGATCCCGGTCGTGCTTTGGCCAGATCAACCGTGCGCCCATCCGAAGCGCGATATGTAATCGCGCCATCAACGATACGGCCGGGATTATCAACAATCCGCAAGATCGAACGCGCCATGATCGACTTGCCACACCCAGACTCGCCCAGAATGCACAGTGTCCGGTTGGGATACACATCCAGATCAACCCCCTCCACGGCTTTGACCACACCGTCATCGGTGAAGAAATGCGTCCGCAGGTTGCGGATTTCGACCAAGGGCTGGTCATCGGGTTTTTCGATCTTGTCAATGCGCATGGGGATCCGCGGCGTCACGGAGGCCGTCTCCTAAGAAGTTGAGGGCAAGCACCGCGATCACAATCATCGAACCCGGCGCAATCAAAAGCCATGGGGCCTCGATAATTGTCCGGATATTCTGCGCCTCTTTCAAAAGCGTGCCCCAAGACACGATGGGCGGTTGCAAGCCAATCCCCAAAAAGCTGAGCGACGTCTCGGCCAAGATCATCAATGGCACCGCCAAAGTCAGCGACGCGATGATGTGGCTGGAAAAAGACGGCACCATATGTTTGCGGATGACCTCCCAATCAGAAAGCCCGTCCAGCCGCGCGGCGGTGATGAAATCCTCTTTGCGAAGCGACAAGAACTTGCCGCGCACTTCGCGGGCCAATGACGTCCAGCCGATCATCGACACGATCAACGTCACAATGAAATAGGTCCTAAGCGGGGGCCACCCCAACGGAATCGCAGCGGCCAAACCCATCCACAGCGGGATTGTCGGGATAGAGCGCAGGAACTCGATCAAGCGCTGGATCACATTGTCAATCCATCCCCCATAATAACCCGAAATGCCCCCCAACGAGACGCCGATCAAAAGAGACACCGCAACACCCACCAAACCAATGGACATAGATATTTGCGTCCCGACAATGATCCGGCTCAAAATATCGCGCCCTAACCGGTCAGAGCCGAGGAAATAGACGACATCATCAGGATCTTTGGGTCCAAAGAAATGGCGGTCTGCCTTGATGAAACCCAACAGCTCGTATGCGTGCCCCTTCACAAAGAACCCAAGGGGGATGATCTTGCCCGGTTGCACGTCATAACTGCGCCGCATCGTGGCTTGATCGACCTTCATCTTCAACGCATCGACATGCAGTTGAAACTGGCGTGATCCGTCTTCTGTCTCGTGAAAGAATTGGATCGTTTGCGGCGGAACAAAGATGCCGCGCCGATTGGTCTCGTCATGGGCTTCCGGGGCAAAGAAGTTGGCGAATAACGCCAGCACATAAATGAACAGGACCAACCACAGCGACGCATAAGCGATCCGGTGCCGCTTGAACTTACGCCACATCAACGCCCACGGGCCCAACAATACTGGGGCTGTCGGCGCATCCGCGATTTCGACCGGATTTTGATCAACGGCAGTCATTGGTAACGTATCCTTGGATCAATCCAGGCCAACAGCAGATCGGAAATCAATGTGCCAAGCACCGTCAAAAGGCTGACAATCAGAATGAGCGATCCGGCCAGATACATATCCTGCACCAGCAGCGCCCGCAGCAGAAGCGGCCCAGTTGTGGGCAGGTTCATCACCACGGCTACGATGATCTCGCCCGAAACCAAAGTTGGCAAAATCCATCCGATGGTGGACACAAACGGGTTCAGCGCAACGCGCACCGGGTATCGCATCAGCAATTGAAATTCGCTCATACCTTTGGCGCGGGCCGTGACAACATAGGGTCGGTACAGTTCGTCAAGCAGGTTCGCACGCATAATGCGGATCAGTGCTGCGGCGCCAGATGTTCCGACCACCACAATTGGCATCCAAATATGTTTCAGCAGATCGACAAACTTGCCCCAAGTCCACGGTTGATCAATATATTCTGGGCTGACAAGCCCCCCCACGCTTTGACCAAAAACCTTGAACGAAACATACATCATCACCAATGCCAAAAGGAAGTTTGGCACGGCCAATCCAATAAACCCAAGGAACGTTGCGATATAGTCACCTGCTGAATACTTCTTCACTGCGGAATAGATGCCAATTGGAAGTGCGGTCATCCAAATGAACAACAAAGTCAGGATCGAGATGCCAAAGGTCCAGCCAAGGCGATCCCAGATAAGGTCGTTTACGGGGACGTTCTTCTCAAAGGAAATACCAAAATCCCAGTAAAACAGGATACCGCGCATCCACTTGAGATACTGAACATACATCGGTTGGCCCAGACCATATTGGTCCGCTAATGCTTGCCGAGTGCCGTCGTCCAGACCACCCGAATCCGCCAGCTCGGCGGCCAGCGTGTCAAGGTAGTCACCCGGCGGTAGTTGGATGATCGCAAACGTCACAACCGAGACAAGAAAAACTGTCGGGATCATATAGAGAATGCGTCTGTAAAGAAACTGTAGCATGGCTCTTTCGTTGCGCTTTTTGCGGCAAGTCTAGGCGGAATGGCATCGCGCGGGAAGTGGAACAGCGCCGGGGGAGGACAAGGCGCTGTTCCTTAGAGTTGCGGACCAAAAAGGGGATGGGATTGGTCCGCAATCCATGGTTTACGGCAAATTGGTGCCGCCTTCGAAATACACTTGCGCAGTATAAGGCGCAGGTGTCCAAAGCTGACCCGCAATTGGCATCGGATCGACGTAGTTGCGGACATTGTTGCGCACAATCCCATAGGCCCCGTCACTTTGAACCATGCCGATCGTCAAAAGCTGACCTGTGGCCTGTTCAATCAAGTCCTTCAAAGCAGCTTCCTGCGCAACCGGATCCGCACTTGTGGTGACACCGCGATAGGCTTCGAACAGCGCTTTGATGTTTTCTGGCGGCTCAACGCCAGTGCTGTTATCGACGCCCCACGCGGCCCATTTCGGCGCCCAATAGACGGCCTGCCCACGCGGCAAATAGCAATCCGGGTTGGTATAGGCATCCGCCAAACCACCCCCGCAGTTCCAGATATAGGCGTCATGATCCCCGGCCGAGGCGATCTCTTGCAGACGCGAGCGGTCAGAGGCACGTACTTGGAAATCAAGCCCCACATCCTTGGCATAGTCCGCCACCAGTTCCATCACATCTGGGTATTGGAACCCAAAAACGTCCGCTACAAGGAACACCAGTGTGAACCGGTTGCCATCCGGCCCCAGCCGGTAGCCATCGCCATCTTTTTGATCAAGCCCGATGTCGTCCAAAAGTTTGTTGGACATATCTGGGTCAAACTCGGTGTGTTGGGTGACCCATGTCTCGTTATAGACGGGCGAGCGTTCATGTGGTGCAGTTTGACCCGGCTTGCCGGCACCCAGATAGACCAGATCAATGATCTCTTGACGATCCACAGCGTGGCTGACCGCTTTGCGGAACTCGAACGTGTTTACGATCTTGTTCTTGATTGGATCGGGGTTGTTCAAATTGAACATCAGAATTGACTGATTAGACGGGATATCTCCAACGCCAAAAAACCCATACTTTCCGCGGTCTTGGTTGTCGGTCAGTACCGCCAAGTTCGACGGACGACCGATATGGCGAGCCATATAGTCGATCTCGCCATTGAAGGCTTTCAACAGGATGGTTTCGGGGTCTTCCACTTGATCCCACGTGATGCGATCAACGTATGGCAGTTGATTGCCCGCTTCGTCGACTTTCCAGAAATACGGGTTACGTTCAGCCACCACGCGGTCGGAAGACCCATAGGCATTTGTGGTCTTCCACGGATGCAAGGTCGGGCGATCCGGGTTTTGCCAGAATAACGGCGTATGCATTGGACCCGCTTTAAGATTGAACAATTGCACCCAATCACTGGCCGCCGGTTCTGCATCAATCAGCGCCTGAATATCGTCATTATATTGCGGCAGGAACTGACTTAGATAGTGCTTTGGATAGACCACCGGATAATAACCAAACCCATAGGCCATGTTCAGAATGAACAAACCGTTTGGCTCGCTAAATTTGAATTCTACTGTGGTATCGTCGATTTTGGTCACTTGCACCGGACCACCCGCGTCCACATAGTTTGGGTGCTTTGAAGGCGTCAGTTTTTCGTCAAGAAAGACCTCGTACCAGAACATGATGTCATCCGCAGTAAACGGCGCGCCATCAGACCAGCGCATGCCGTCACGCAGTTTGAACGTATAGGTCGTTGCGTCGTCAGATACGGCCCAGCTTTCGGCAATGTTTGGCTTTACTTCTGACCAGTCAGGGCTCCAGCGCACCAACAATTCCGTACCCACCTGGCGCAAAATGTTATGTTGGTCGCCCCCGCCCAGAATGGCGCGGCGCAAGGTGCCACCATAGTCACCAATACTGTCGAGCGTTTCCATGACCATCGGTTCAGACGGCATCCGTTCTTCAAGCGGCGGCAAGTCACCGGCGGCTACTTTCTCTGCTAACATTGGCGCTTCTTCAAACGCCCAGCCCTGCGTGGTCATCGCCACCGTCAGAGCAAACCCGGCGATGCCAGAGCGCAATGCGTTGTATTTCCCTCGTCTGATCATAATTCTCTCCTCCAAAATCATGTCCTTGACCGCCTACCAATTGGTGACGGAACCATCCGGGCGCCGAAGATGGGGCCCTTCCATATGCGTCACCGTCTGTTGGGCGATCACGTCTTCATTCACCTCCACACCAAGCCCCGGTGCGTCGTGCACACGGTAAACCGGTCCTTCCATCTCGACTTGCACAGGGAAGATATCCGGATCGTGGAATCCTAAATCCTCGACCGGGGATTGCCGCGTTTCAGCCCAACTGAAATTAGGAACAGCGGCCCCCAAATGAACCGTCGCTGCAGTACACACAGGACCCAACGGGTTGTGCGGCATCAGATCGATATAGTGACGTTCAGACCAACCCGCGATTTTCATCGCTTCGGTGAAACCGCCAACATTGCATACATCAATCCGCATATATTGGGTCAGCCCACGTTCCAGATAAGGGGCCGCCTGCCACTTCGACGCGAACTCCTCTCCCACGGCAAAGGGAATGCGGGTCATGCCGCGCAGCGTTTCATATGCCTCTGGTGTTTCGCAGCGAATGGGTTCTTCCAGAAAATTCAATGTGCCCGCAGGAAGCAAATCACACAGATACGCAATTTCGGGTACGGAGTAGCGGTGGTGCAAATCGACACCTAAATGCACATTCGGGCCAATCTCTTCGCGAACCGCGATCAATTCTTCTGCCGTCTTGGCCAGCGTTGCGCGGGGATCAAACACCGTCTCGCCGTCAAAACTGCTGGGATACGTGCGAATACAATCCCATCCTGCATCAACCAGAATGCGCGCCTCATGCACCAAACCTTCTATGGAAGTCGCCATAGTGGTCGCAAAATTGGGAACAACATCGCGTTGCCGCCCCCCCAACAATTGATAAACTGGCACACCCAGCCGTTTGCCAAGAAGATCATGCAAAGCAATATCTATTGCCGAGATCGCAGCTGTCAGAACCCGACCACCTTCGAAATATTGCCCGCGATAACATTCTTGCCAAATGCGCCCAATCTGGCGACTGTCTTGGCCCAGCAAGAATTCCGAGAAATGGTCAATGGTGGCCGCGACAGAGCCTTCGCGCGACGACATCCCACTTTCGCCCCAGCCAATAAGCCCGTCTTCCGTGGTAATTTTGACAAGCAGCTGATTGCGGTTGCCCACACGCGCGCCGATAGGACGGATTTCCGCAATCCGGGCGGACCGGTCTTGTGCTGAGAAGCGCCCTGCCCCCGTTTGCACATGTGCGGCGTCAGGCGTGCCATCTGCTCCGGCCATCGAATTCTCCCAATTAACGAATCCTCGTGGCGATTTCATAGCACACTATTAATAAAATCGTCGATTATTTTATTAACTTCATACATTATACCGCTGCATTCGGGCACCAAATGACTGGATTTACATTATTTTTCCCGCTAGGCTTCGATGGTCTGACCCTGAAATTTGCGGGAACTTTCTACAACATGCCCACCGTTGACCCATCGGATGATCAGAAAAACACCCTCTACGAGGCGATCCTCGATGACATTTCCAGTGGCAAGTTGAAGGGCGGCCAACGTTTGAAAGTTTCCGAACTGGCCGACCGGTTCGGGGTAAGCACCAGTCCAATCCGCGAGGTGTTACGGCAAATGCAGGGCGAAGGGTTCATCGAAATCAGCCCCAATCGCGGCGCCATGATCAAAGAGGCTGACGCCAGCACGATCCAAAATATTTTTGAGGTATTGCAGCTGCTAGAGCCCTACTTCGTGGGCTGGTTTGCGGATTACGCACAAGCCCCTATGGTCGCAGAAATGGCTGATATCCAAGATCGGATGAAACAGACCAGCGTGCAAGATCAGCAGATTTTTCGAAAACTAGACTTCGAATTCCATTGGTGCATCTGCAAGCGACATTACAATCAAGTCGCAGCGCAAACTTGGCGAAACCTGCGCACAGCCTTAAACGTTCACGCGGCAGAATTGCGCATAAGCCCCGTCCGCCAGCAAGCGATTCTGGAAGACCATGACGCGCTGGTTGCAGCCTTCCAAAGCAACGATGCCGCGCGCGCAGATACAATCATCCGCAGACATATCGACGGCTCATTTGTACAGATGTCCCAGCAGATGCGCGCCTTGGGTTTGTGACACGCATTGTAATGGCAGTCCCGGCGTTCAAGCCTACCATGATCTGGGCAAAACGCGTCGTTGAAAACACCGGCTACGTGGTCGTATCGCGCCCAATCCGCGTTATCAAAATTGGCCCATCGAAGGGGCGGCGAAGTAACCGCCCCCGATGCGCAATTCTATTCAGCTTTCATTTCGGTTGAAATGTCGAACGCCAAAACTCCAACAGGCACAGCAAAACCGAATGGGGCTGTGTCAATCTCGGCCTTCGCGTGGAAACCCAGCCAATCACCTTTGTAATAGTCGATGAATTGGGCAACCGGGTGCTTGCCTTGATGGATCAATTCGACTTGCAACGTGGCCGGAACTGTCACACCGCGCAACGTTACCTCGCCTGCGACATCTGCAGTGGTGTCTCCGGTTTGCGTAACCGACGTTGACACAAAGCGGATGGTCGGGTGGTCGTCTGCAACGAGAAAATCACCACTCTTGACGTGTTTGTCGAGCGGCTCGAACCCTGTGGATACTGACGCTGAATCAATGGACACGTCGAGTGTTGCCGAGCTCAGATCAGCCGGATCAATGGACAATGTGCCTTCTAAGCGATCGAATTCGCCATGCTGAGTGCTGACACCCGCGTGGTTCCATCCAAAGCGAACTTCAGTATGGCCCGGATCGGTTTTATACGTTCGTGTTTCCGCGAAAGCTGGCA
>CALHST010000039.1 GCA_938038825.1 uncultured Paracoccaceae bacterium
ACAGGGTCCGGGGTTTTTCTTTGGGGCAATGCCATCATGATCAACGATTTGTGGCTTATTGGGATTGGTACAGGGTCCTTGTCGCATGTCACGCATGAGGGCGTGCAAGCCATTCGGGACGCCGCCGTCATACTGGTGCCCCACAAAGGCGACGGCAAAGACGACCTTGCCGAATTGCGCCACCAGATCATCCGCGAAACAGGCTCAACAGCGCAGGTCATTGAATTTGACTACCCCGTTCGTGACCCAACGCTGCCCTATCACACCCGGGTCGCCGCATGGCATGACGAGATCGTAGCCCGTTGGCAGACCGCACTCGTCCCGATCGAAGCGCATGGCGCAGTCGCTTTGCTGGTTTGGGGCGATCCGTCGCTTTATGACAGCACCATCCGTATTGCGCAGCGGCTGGACCCCGCGCCCAAGATCCGCGTTGTGCCGGGCATCACAGCAATCCAAGCCTTGACCGCTGCCCATGCAATCCCTTTGAACGCTGTGAATGGCCCCGTGGTCATCACCACAGGGCGGCAATTGCGGGACAAGGGTTGGCCAAACGGCGCGACCCATGTTGTGGTGATGTTGGACGGGGAGTGCAGTTTCGCCGACCTAAAGGATCGCACCCTAATGATCTATTGGGGCGCGTACTTGGGAAGTCCAAACCAGATCATTGACCACGGACGTCTTGGGCAGGTCGCGCAGCGCATCGTCGAGACCCGCGCCAAAGCCCGCGCAGCACATGGGTGGATCATGGACACCTATTTGCTAATAAAGACAGACGACTAAGCAATCCGGTCACATCCGGCCAGGGCCTTTGCACTGCCCTATAGCCACCAACGTCATTTCGGTTCAAACTTGGGTAACATTTCAGCCATAGACCCCGGGTGAATAGACGCTTGGGAATGAACACAGGACCGACCTTTGCCCTCTATCCTATTTTTGCACGAAAATTACCCCGCCCAATTTGGCATTTTGGCTGACTATTTGTCCCGCAAGGGCTGGAAAGTTGTCTATGCCACCCAAAAAGAAGAGATCGAACAGGGCAAACCCATAAGAACACCCGCGGGTGTCCGGGTTCTTCGCTATACGAAATCCCGAGACGTGACCGAAGGTATCCACACATATCTGCGTGGCACTGAGGGCGCTTTGTTGAATGGCCAAGGGTTCGCGCGGCTAGGGTACGCGTTGAAAAGCGACGGTTTTGAACCTGACCTGATTGTCGCGCATTCCGGCTGGGGCTCTGGCAGTTTTGCAAAAGTGGTGTGGCCCGACGCGAAGTTCGTTCAATATCTGGAATGGTGGTACCGGTTTCCCCCGGTTGATATTCCCCGGGCTGAATCGGCATTGGGGTCACAAGAAGACAAGGCTGCGCGGGTTTTGGTGCGAAACTTGCCGTTTCTTCTCGACTTCCAGCAAGCCGATCTTGTCGTGGCTCCCACAGAATTTCAGGCCGATCAGTTCCCCGATTTCATTCGTCCACGCACATTGGTTCAGCATGACGGTGTCGATTTTGACATGTTCCATCCACCGCAAAGCGATGAAACCCCGTTCCGTTTTCAGGGCCTACCAGATGATGCCCCGTTGGTCGTTTTTGCAACCCGTGGCATGGAACCCGCGCGGGGCTTTCCAACATTTATGGCTGCCGCATCGAAAATTCAGGCCAAACGCCCCGACGTTCATATTCTCGTCGCGGGGGGGCCAAAATCGCACTATGGACCTGCACCCAAGGGCTTTGACACTTGGAAAGACAAGGCCCTTTCCGAACACAGCTTTGATCGATCTCGGCTTCATTTTACCGGACTTTTGCCAAAGCCGGACTATGCGAAATTGCTGCGCCGCAGTTCTGTTCAGGTTTATTTGACGCGGCCTTTTGTGTTGTCTTGGTCCTGCATCGAAGCCCTCGCCACTGGTGCCCCGATGGTTGTGTCCGATGTGGCCCCTGTGCGCGAAGCGTTGCCAACAGATGATGTGGCGCGATTTGTACCGATGGAAAACGCTGACCGTGTTGTTGAGGAACTGGAATGGTGTCTGGATCACCCCGAGGAGGCCCGCGCTATGGGCCTGCGCGCGCGAGAACAAGGCAAAGCCCGCTATGACCAAAAGAACAGCTTGAAGACTTTGGAAGAGCAGTTTTTGGCCGTACTTGGATCTTGAGTGCTTAGCTAACGCCGCCAAGGATCACATGACGAGCGCTTTTTTAGGTGACGACTGGGCCCAGCCTTGCCTGCGTGGACGTCACAGCAACGCATTGTGCACACAGCCCCCGTTCGAAGGGCACAACCACGTTCCAACAGTCCTTCTGGATTGACCGGACACAGTCACTTCACGCGACTGTGAAGACAAGTGGCATTTACTTTTCATGTCTTACCTACCTACTAGTAGATATACAAAAGGAGCCTAAGATGAAAATTTATGATGTAGACGGATTCCCGAACCCCGCGCGTGTTCGAATTGCACTGGCGGAAAAAGGCGCGACAGACAAAGTGGATTTTGTTCCAGTCGACGTCATGCAGGGCGAACATCGCTCGGACGCGTTTCGGGCGAAAAACCCGGACGCCTCGGTGCCGTGTCTGGAACTTGAAGACGGTACGTGCATCTCGCAATGCACCGCGATCACAGAATACATTGATGGGGCGTTCGCAGGTCCATCCCTGTGTGGCACAAGTGCACAAGAACGCGCTGTGATTCACATGATGAACCGTCGCGCAGAAGGCGGGCTGTTGGATGCGGTTGGTGACTATTTCCATCATGCAACACCGGGTTTGGGTCCTGACTTGGAAACGTACCAAAACGCCGATTGGGGCAACAAACGTAAAGAAACCGCAGCTGCGACAATGGCATATCTGGATGGTGTTCTGTCAGAAAACACGTATCTTGCAGGCGACGCATTCTCGATGGCGGATATCACTGCATTTGCCGGATTGGCCTTTGCGGATTTCGCCAAAGTAGCCGTGCCGGAAAGTTTGACGCATCTGCAAGCATGGCGCGCTAATGTTGCGGCGCGTCCCAGTATCGCAGGTTGATAAAGGAGCCATGCTCATGGAATTGAACTCAGATTTTTCTCAACGGGTTCTTGTGCACTCTCGCGAAGAGCCTTGGCAAGCGTCGCCTATGCCCGGTGTGGATCGGCGGATGCTGGATCGGATCGGGGACGAAGTGGCGCGCGCCACGACAATTGTGCGCTATGCTCCGGGCAGCAAATTCTCGGCGCATACACATACAGGCGGTGAAGAATTCATTGTGCTGGATGGTGTATTCCAAGATGAGCATGGCGACTTTCCCACGGGGACTTATGTACGCAACCCCCCGACAACGTCCCACACTCCGGGATCGGACGAAGGCTGTACCATTTTTGTGAAACTCTGGCAGTTTGACATGGAAGACCGAAATCAGTTCCGCAAAGACATGGCCGAACAGCTGGGCACAAAAGTGGATGGGGTTGCTTCGGCTGAATTGCACCGGGATGGGCGCGAAGTGGTCAGTTATCACGCCATAGATGCGGGTGCGACGCTCAGCGTGTCAGCGGAAGGTGGGATCGAACTGTTGGTCATTGATGGCAATTTGTCCGAAAGTGGTGACATTTTGCAAAAAGGGTCTTGGCTTCGTCTGCCCGAAGGTCAAGATCTGAAGGCCGTCGGACAAGATTCTGGCGCGAAGGTCTGGATCAAAACAGGCCATCTTCCTTTTGCCAAAGCACCAAAGGTGTAACCTTATGTCGAACAAGAAACTTGCCATCATCGCGGGCGCAGGCGCCGGTTTGGGTCACGCAATGATGCGTCGGTTTTCAGCTCACGGGTTACATCCCGTGGGCTTCACACGCTCGGGTACACCAGCAGATGGGTTGGATCTGCGGGCCTGCGATTTGACCGATGCACACAGTGTGCAAGCGGCCATAACGCCCCTTATTGCGGAATTCGGCCCACCCCAGATCGTGGTACACAATCCGGCAAGTCTTGTGATTTCACCGTTTCTGGAAACATCACTGGAAGAGATCGAAGCCTGCTGGCGCAATATGACACTGAGCGCTGCAGTGTTGGCCCAAACCGTCATGCAGCCCATGGTGCGTGCTGGTGGCGGGACATTTATTGTGTCCGGCGCCACAGCCAGCTTGCGCGGCGGGGCCAAGTTTTCGGCCTTTGCGTCTGCCAAGTTTGCATTGCGGGGCTTGACCCAAGCACTTGCGCGGGAATTTCAGCCCGCTGGGGTGCATGTGGTGCATGCTATCTTGGACGGGATCATCGACACCGAAGCAAGTCGCGCGATGCACAGCCTGGATCCTGCGAAAATGATGGACCCCAACGACATCGCGGATGTGTATTGGCAGCTGTCTCAGCAACCAAAGTCGGTCTGGAGCCACGAAATCGACCTGCGTCCGCAGTCCGAGGGATTCTAAATGCACACATCTGTTGCAATCATCGGAGGCGGCTTGTCCGGCCTGTCCTTAGCGCGCCATTTGCACCGCGCCGACATCGCGTTTGAGCTGTTTGAGGCCCGCGATAGGTTGGGTGGACGTGTCTTCACTCAATCCGGATATGACATGGGGCCGTCATGGTTCTGGCCGGGGCAACCGCGTATGGCTGCGCTGGTGGCCGAACTGGGGCTAACCGTATTCGAGCAATTCGCAACGGGCGCGTTGTCTTATGAAACTGAAACCGGCGCGGTCATGCGCGATATGGGTTTTGCGTCTATGCAAGGCTCTCTCAGGCTGAACGGGGGCAAAACCGGGCTTATTGACGGGATTGCGGCCCAACTTCCGAAGGAGCGGCTTCATCTGGCGCATCCTGTGACGCGCATTGAACCCAGACGTGTGATATTCGAACAGGGCATGTGCGATGCAGACCATATCGTTCTTGCCATCCCACCACGCGTTGCGGCCGGATTAACCTTTGCCCCTGAATTGCCCGGCACTGCGCAAAAGGCGTTGCAAGATGTGCCCACATGGATGGGCGGGCATGCGAAATTCGTGGCGATCTATGACAGCCCTTTTTGGCGTAAAGACGGATTGTCTGGCGATGCAATGAGCCGCCATGGACCGTTGGGCGAGATTCACGACGCCTCGCCATCGGACGGATCACAAGGGGCTTTGTTCGGCTTTCTAGGTGTCCCGGCACCCCACCGCGCGGGTCAGGACGCGGCAATCGTCGAAGCCGCCGTAGCGCAACTCGCCCGGATCTTTGGACCCAAGGCAGCAACCCCAATCACAACTCATTACCAAGACTGGGCCTATGATCCGTTCACCGCATCTGTGCTGGATCATGCACCGTTAAACCATCATCCTACATACGGTATGCCCCATGCGTTGAACAGGCTGTGGGACGGGCATTTGCATATGTGCTCGACCGAGGTGGCCCCGGAAATGGGCGGATATCTAGAAGGCGCGCTCGCCGCTGCCGAGCACACAGCCCGCATGCTGGCGACCGCGACTGTGTCATGACGACTGACACAAAAACCCAACTGATGGACGCCGCGGAACAGCAAGTGCGCCAAAAGGGCGCTGACGGGTTCAGCTATTCGGATCTCAGCACGGCTGTTGGCATTCGCAAAGCGTCCATACACTATCATTTCCCGGCAAAATCTGACCTGTTGACCGCCATAATGGCGCGTTATGCAAAAACCGTGATGACGGCTTTAGATGGCTATACCCGCGACCTTCCCACCGCAGGGCAGCGACTTGCAGCGTTTATCAATGTGTATCGGGACGCGCTGAACGAAGGGTCGACCTTGTGTTTATGTGTGGCTTACGCAGTCAGCCAAGAAGGGTTTTCCGACGCGACCAAAGCCGAAATTGTGACGTTCCGCGATGCGGTTTCTGACTGGCTCATCAACACCTTTGCGGACGCCCAAACAGATGGGTCCATCACCGGGGTCACAGATCCAAAAATGGAAGCATCACATGCGCTGGCGGTAGTGGAAGGTGCCCAAATCGCAACGCGTTTCAGCGAGGATATGGCGTTGTTCGACCAGTCCTGCAGCGCCTTAAAAGGGCGCATCACAGGTTAAGCAACCAACGTCGCCGCTTTCTTTAGATCGACACTGACCAATTGGCTGACACCTTGTTCCTGCATGGTGACCCCGAACAAGCGGTCCATGCGTGCCATCGTGACCGCGTGGTGCGTGATGATCAAAAAGCGTGTATCCGTCTGGCGGCACATTTCGTCCAGCAAGTCACAGAACCGCGTGACGTTTGCATCATCCAGCGGCGCGTCCACCTCGTCCAACACACAGATCGGGGCGGGGTTGGCCAAGAACACCCCAAAGATCAGCGCCAGCGCTGTCAGAGTCTGTTCCCCACCGGACAACAGGCTAAGCGTCGACAGTTTCTTACCAGGAGGCTGGCACATGATCTCAAGCCCGGCCTCCAGCGGGTCATCACTTTCGACCATGATCAAATTGGCCTCTCCACCGCCAAACAGATGCTTGAACAACATCGAGAAGTTGCTGTTCACCTGTTCAAACGCGGTCAGCAGCCGTTCGCGACCTTCTTTGTTCAAATTCGCAATACCGGTTCGCAGCGTCTTGATCGCCTCTTCCAGATCTGACTTTTCGCGGCTCAATGTGTCGAATTCTTCCTGAACCTCCTTGGCGTCTTCTTCCGCCCGCAAGTTCACAGCGCCCAACGCGTCCCGCTGACGCTTCAGCCGGTTCACATCCGCTTCCAAGGCGTCCGATTTGGCAATGTCATCCGGGTTCATGTCCAACTGATTCAGCAATTGGTTGGGTGTCAGTTGCTGATCTTCGGCAATCCGTTCCGCCGCAGCTTGGGTAGTTTCACGACTGCCTTCGACACGGGCTTCGGACCGGGCGCGTGCCTCACGCGCTTCGGAAGCGTTGCGTTCCGCGTCCCGTTCCGCGTCTTGCGCACTGCGCAACGCGCCTTCGCCCACAGACAAGGCATCAGATGCTGCGGCTTTGCGGCTTTCTGATTTTGCCAACTCGGCCAATAAGGCATCGCGTTGCGCCGCGATCTCGGCAGGGGCTGCTTGCGCTGCTGACAGTTCTGCTTCGGATGCAGTTTTGCGTTCTGTCAGTTCCGCGCTACGTGCTTCGGCTGTGGCCAAACGGTGTTTCCAGCCGCTGACTTCTTTGGTGATTTCCTGTGCCCGTTTTGTGCGCGCCTCGCCTGTGCGGCGCAATTCATCCTGCGCAGATCGACGCGACATCATCGTGATCCGCGCGGCCTCGACCGTCATGCGCAGATCATCCACCCGCCCCCGCGCGTCGTGCAGGTCCTCCAGACCTTCAAGACCTTTTTCCGCCTCGACAGCCTGTTTGCGGGCTGCCATGGCTTCGTCTTCGTGACGGCGCACTGCCAACCCAAGGCTTTCCAACTTGCCTTGGGCCAAATTGCGATCCGCTTCGGCACGGGACAACGCACGCGACGCATCGGCAACCATGCGATCCGCTTCTTTGCGCGCATTGCGTGCATCCGCATCCGCGCGGGTCAGCTCCTCTAGCCGTGCTTTGAGCTTGTCATGGGCTTGATCCGCACCATCAGCCCGGACCACAGCCCGTTCCAACGCCTGCTTGAGTTCTTCCAGACGGTTCAACTGTTGCAGGCGCAACGCAGCCGCAGACGGGGCATCCTCGGCCCAAGCGCGGTAGCCATCCCATCGCCACAGATCCCCTTCGGTCGAAACCAACCGCTGTCCCGGCTTCAACTCTGATTGCAGGTCTGCTGCATCGGCCACATCGACAACGCCAATCTGGTCAATCCGCCGCTTCAGCGCATCTGGGACTTTCACAAACAGGCTCAAGGGTTGCACGTTGCCCGGCAACCGCTGCACTGCGTCATAGTCCGGCATCACAGCCCATCCGGAGGGCCCATCTGTGTCAACCATCGGTGCCCGCAGATCATCAGCTAAAGCAGCACCCAAGGCTTTTTCAAAGCCGGATTTCACGGACAGCGCATCCATGATTTGACCGCCCTCTGCCGTGTCCCGTTCGACAAGTTTGGCCAACGCGCCTGCCTCAGCCCGCAAAGCATTCAATTCACCCGTTGCTTCGGACTTTTCGGCCCGAGCATCCGCTTCGCGCCCTTGGGCTTCGGCCCGCGCGTCATCGGCATCCTTCAACGCTTGCTCTGCGCGTGCGGATAAGGCCGTCGCTTCGGCCTCTTTTTCACCGGCGGCTTCAAAATCAGCTGCCGATTTTTCCAACGACTGGCGCGAGTCCTCCATCGCGGCTTTGGCTTTGGCCGCCTCAGCCTCGGCCTTGGCTTGAGTCGTTTTACTGTCGTCAACAAGGCGCTGCGCAGATTGGTGGCGTGCCGCCAAACGCGCCACGTCTTCGGTCTGCTGGCCAAGATCGCTCTCGCGCGCCTGTAATACCTGCGCAGCTTCTTTGGCACCGGCCGTTGCCTCTGCCAGTTCAGCGTCAAACCCCTCTGCCGCCTTGGCAATTTCAGCGGCTTCCCATTCAAGCCGTTCAATTGTTTCGCCAGCGTCTTTGTTCAACCCGGTTTCCCGGTCAATATCGTGCGCAAGCTGAGCAATCCGTTTGGTCAGCGTCTCGATCGTGTCTTCCGCGCGCTTTTCCTGATCGGACAAACTGTCCCGCTGCACACTAAGACGTTGGACCAAAGCCGCTGCTATCGCCTCTTCTTCGCGCAAGGGCGGCAGTGCGTTTTCGGCATCGGTCCGGGCCTTTGCAGATTGGCGCACCAACCCTTCTGTTTGCGCAGCAGCCGTGACCCGCGCGCGCAATTCGTCTTCGGCGGCAGCCCGGGCATCGTCAGCCTCGCGCCAACGACGATATAACAACATGCCTTCGGATCGGCGCAGATCTGTTCCGATTTCGCGATATCGGGCCGCCTGACGCGCTTGCCGTGCCAATTGTTGCAGTTGACTGGCCAACTGTTCCAAAACGTCATCGACCCGCGCCAGATTGGTTTCGGCACCTTTCAGTTTAAGCTCGGCCTCGTGGCGTCGTTGATACAAACCACTGATGCCGGCCGCTTCTTCCAAGATCCGACGTCGCGCTTTGGGTTTTGCATTGATCAGTTCGGAAATCTGTCCCTGCCGCACAAGCGCCGGGGAATGCGCCCCGGTGGATGCATCGGCAAACAGCATTTGCACGTCCCGGGCACGGACATCTTTGCCGTTCGTTTTATAAGCCGATCCCACATCCCGCGTGATGCGCCGTACAATATCCAAAGTGTCCAGATCATTGAAACCCGCTGGCGCGAGTCGCTCTGAATTGTCGATCTGCAAGGAAACTTCCGCAAAGTTTCGCGCGGGCCGGGTCGAGGCCCCGGCAAAGATTACGTCTTCCATCCCACCACCGCGCATTGCTTTGGCGCGGGTTTCGCCCATCACCCACCGCAGGGCTTCCAAAAGGTTTGACTTGCCACACCCATTGGGGCCCACAACACCGGTCAGACCATCCGCGATGATCAAATCTGTGGGGTCCACGAAGCTTTTAAAGCCTTGCAGTCGTAGTTTGGAAAAACGCACCGAACCGATTCCTCTTTGGGCTGTCAGATTGACGATTTGCCCGGCCTTGAGTCAAGCAACCACCCCCAGAAACAGCGCATCATCAGCGGTTATCCACAAAATATTGCGGTTAATGAATTGTATTGGCCTGTGATGATGCGATTGCGTGCCACGGCATCTGGTCATATAACTTGACCAATTTTGCGCATCCGAGGTTGCAATGCCATTTCGCCCCGTTCAGTCCGAAAAGTTATCCAGCGCCGTTGTGCGTCAGATTGAAGAGCTGATCCTGCGCGGAATTTTACGCCCGGGCGAACGTTTACCCTCTGAACGTGATCTCTCCGAGCGATTAAGCGTATCGCGCCCATCCTTGCGGGACGCAATTGGTGAGCTACAGGAATCCGGTTTGTTGTCTGCCCGGGCCGGATCTGGCGTTTTTGTCGGGGATGTTCTTGGCTCTGCCTTTTCGCCGGCCTTGCAGGACCTGATGTCGCGTCACGAAACGGCCGTGGATGATTACCTTGCGTTCCGGCGCGACATGGAAGGTCTTGCGGCGGAACGCGCCGCGCGATTGGGTTCAGATACGGACCTGAAAGTTGTCGCACGGGTATTCGAAAAAATGGAAGCCGCGCAAAGAGGCCGCCCGTCCGAAGAAGAAGGGCATCTGGATGCGAAGTTTCACATGGCAATCATTGAGGCGAGCCACAACGTCGTCATGCTTCATATGATGCGGTCGATGTATGAACTGCTGCAAACCGGGGTGTTTTACAACCGCCAGATCATGTTCGATCAGTCCACCACGCGCGACATGCTGCTGGATCAGCACCGTGCGATCAATTTGGCTTTGCAAGCGCGGGATGGCGCAAAAGCACGCCGCGCGGTCGAAACACATTTGGATTATGTACAACAAAGCCTTTCTGATCAAAGACGCGCCGCAAAGAACGAAGACATCGCCAAGCTACGCCTGGATCACCAAAGTTAACGGTGCGTGAGCTAAAGCTCACCCTACGGGAAATCTGCACCGATCCTGCGCAGGGTTTACGCGGGGAGAGCATTAGCGTGCAGCTATGTTTATCGCACATCTTCCAGCAGGGTATCTGCTCTATCGCGTGTCTCAACGGCGCCTGCCAAAACTTCCTTTATTGATCGGTTCAATCTGTCCGGACTTTGACATCGCATTGGTCTTAATTGGCTGGTTACAAACCAACCACCATCATTTCATCACTCATCGACCCGCCACATGGTTTTGCCTCTTGGCACTTGCGTCGTTTTGGAACGCGCGGTGGTTACAAACGCTGTGCATCGGCGCATTGCTTCACGTATCGCT
>CALHST010000040.1 GCA_938038825.1 uncultured Paracoccaceae bacterium
AAGAATAAATCCCGGCAGATTGCTGTTTGATCATCCCCGCCCGAAGCATATAGCGGTGCGACACGATCTGTGCCTCGGCAGGTGTTTCTTTGAGAACAGGCAGGAAATAACGGGACAAACGCATCGCTGGCGGGCCTTTCAGAAGGATGTCATCGAACTAACGCCCTGACTAAGACAAACACAGGGCCGGGGCAATCGGGGTTTCAAGAAAGTACCCGGATGCAGATTGACACCTAGAAAATTCCACCATTTGTTAAGCGTGTTCGAAAATCATCGGCGCTGTCTGATCTCGATTAAAGTCAACGATGACTTGCATTAATTCAGCTATACAAAGGTGATCTGGTCAGCCTCGATCACGTCGATGACGCGAGTATCCAAAAGTGTAATTGTTGTATCATCATTGCTGTAAACCGTATTGGCACCGTCTTGAACCAAAAGGGCTTCGAAGGCTTCCACAGTCGCCAAATGACTGTTTTCGATAACAATAATGTCCCAGGGTTCCAAATCGACGATTGTGGTGTCGAACGCCCCGGACAGATCAAACAGAAATTCATCAGAACCAAGACCACCAACGAGGGCGTTTGTCCCATTTCCTCCAGATAACCTGTCGCCAAACTCATCGAGTGCAGCACCAGTCGTCAAAAATTCAAACAGTTTGTCCTCAGTGTTAGCCTTGAATTCTGGACTTTCAGAAAAACCCAAGACAACGTTTGCCCGGCTGGTCCCAGCGGACAAGGTTGACAGCCAGTATTGGAAACCATCAACATCTGGCGCACGGTCCAGAACATTGTTATAAAGAAGGGTCACAAAAGACATATCATTCAAAGACCCGTACTTCTGTTGAAACTCGTTTGAACCGACAAACCCTTCAACGACATTTGTCAATGTTGTGCCATTGGCCAACGCGTCGGCCCAATACTTGAAGCCGTTGGTATCTGGGGTGCGCTCCAGCGTCGCTTCATAAAGTCGAAATACCTCGTCGGAATACAAGCCCATCACGACATCATGCGAAAGATACGCTGAAACTCCGATCGTATTGTGTGTGAACTCATCACTAAGAGCAAAACCTGCGACGATACCCTCTCGTGATTGTCCTTCGTCCAAGAGTCTCACCCAGTATTGAAAACCATTGCTGTCAGGTGCACGATCAAGAACAAGTTGGTACAGTAACGTCACAAATTGCTCATTTGTAGTTGCGCCATAAATCATTGAAAATTCATCAGAATTAAGAAACCCTGATATGATTTCTTCGAAAGACAGCAATCCAGACTCTAAAGCATTCGTCCACCACCTGTGGCCAGCTAAATCCGGAAGCCGTCCTAACGTCGCTTGGTACAACCTTGTTATCAAGGCTCCAGATTCATCCAAACCTGTCGGACCAGTTTCACCGAACAATAAGTCATTTCCATCGCCACCAATTAGAAAATCTCTTTCCGCGCCACCAACTAACGTGTCGTCGCCGTGTCCAGTTGATAAGATATCCCAATCGACACCGCCCCAAATAGGATCAGAGCCAGTCGCATCCAAACCCGCAGGAACATGGCCGATGACTTCGTTGTCATCAAAGTCCATGTTGAACTGCAGTTCGTAATTTTCCAAATTGTCCGTATCCAAGCTCACCTGACCTTGGGTATATGCGAACTTTTGTGTTACAAAGGCCCATGTTCGCCCTTCGTATTCACCGATTTCAAAGCCAATCCCGATGAAATCATAGGATGGATTAAGAATGTTTGCTCGATGCCCAGGGCTGTTCATCAGTTGCTCATGCAGCCCTGCTATTTCTCCGGAGTAGCCATCAGGGGAACCAAGGCTGCGCGCAGCAATATTTTCAGCCCAGCCGTAACCGCCAGAGAAGTCAAACCCTGCGTTTGCAATCCTTACACCTGGATTTGAAGCGGCAATTCCAGTATGAGAAAATGTGTCGGTCTCGATCATCCACGTGCTGTGGTCTTCAGCCGCTGAGTTCAATGTGATTTCGAGCTTCAACGGACCAGCGCCGATTTTTGCTCTTTCAGCGTTGATCAACGCCAGCATTTGCCATTCGAACTGATTAGCGAGCGACATACCCAATCCTACAACTTGTTAACGCCTAAAGTTTGTATCAGAAATAAGGCAAAATTTAGTTCAATTATCAGAAACTCTACCAAGTATAAATTTTGGGTGAAAACACGCCTAAAACCGCATGGATCCCGGCTAAAAACCGCAAGTGCTTGGTCGTGTTTGTACTATGTTAATTACTGGGCCTCGAGCAGTCTTGCGAAGCACAAAGCGCTTGAAAAAAAGACTCAACGGTTAAATCGCAGACGCGCCAAACGCCTTATTAACAGGGCATTTCGGCGTAAATGTGCATCGCGTCACAATATTCACCGAACGCCGCGTTAACCAAATTTCGGATCTCGTTTCTGGAACTGGGCTGCGATCACTTCCATCTGATCTGGCTTGCCGATCAGTTGCCCCTGTTCCACGCTTTCGGCCATCAACACGTCCGCCTCCGACGCACCACTTTCCGCAACGCCAATCAAACGTTTCGCTGCGCGCAATCCCGACGGGGACTTCAGTGTCAACGTTTGCGCCAACGCCATCGCAGCGGCCAAAGAATCGTCGGCCAATTCCGTCACCATCCCCCAAGCCAAGGCCTGCTCTGCATCAATCGGTTCGGCCGTATAGGTCAACTTGCGCAGTACGTCCGAGCGCACAAGTCTGGGCAGCAAAACCATGCCCCCCATATCCGGCACGATACCCCATTTCATCTCCATCACAGCCATCTTAAGACTTTGATCTGCAATGCGAATATCTGCGCCAAGTGCCAATTGGCACCCTGCCCCAAACACAGCACCATGAAGCGCCGCGATGACCGGTTGCGGGATGCGCCGCCAAATCATCGCGACCTCTTGCCATTGGTTCGTTGCACCATCGCCATGCGTGCGCGGCACAAGGCGTTCAGACGGATCCCCCCCCGCCAAACTGCCCATTGCCGTGATGTCGGTGCCCGCGCAGAACGCGCGTCCCTCACCCGACAAAACCACAACCCGCGCATCCGATGCCGCGACCTCTTCGGCGGCGGCAATCACACTCGAAATCATCTCCTGATCCACAGCGTTCATCTTGTCGCTGCGGGTTAACCGCACATGCGCGATGTGATTGTCATAGGAAATCTGGACGCGGTCTGGATTGATCTCTGTCATCGGTGCTCTCTTTGTTTTCCAATCGTATCAAAGCCCAACTCATCGCGCGCCACCAGCAAAACGTTGGGTCACAGCTTCTCCTTGCGTCCCACAGCAATGCCCGTCACACAAAGCCAGTCTTCCAGCATGGGAACACAACCATGACATCACCTCCAGAGGCCCCCAGAAACATCCTGTGGACCACCGCAGGCCTCTTGTCTTTAGGCATTGGAATCCTTGGGATATTTTTGCCATTACTGCCGACAACACCGCTTGTGCTTCTGGCCGCATTTTGCTTTGCCAAAGGCTCCCCACGCCTGCATGCCTGGCTGCTGAACCACCCACGCTTTGGGCAATCAATCCGCGATTGGCAAGACCGCGGTTCCGTCCCGCCCCGTGCCAAACGCCTTGCCCTCGCTGCCATGGCAGCAACGCTTGCCTTGTCATTTGCGCTGGGTCTGTCATGGCTTCTTATCGTAATCCAAGCCTCCTGTTTGGGGTGCGTCGCGATCTTCCTCCTCACCCGCCCAAACACCTAAAATCCGCGAGAACGCCAACAATGCGCACCAAAATGTCGTGCGCCGTGCAACGGCGCTCCGCATGACAACACCTTGCTCGATCCGCCCGGTCCCGGTATTCCACGTCCATGACACACGCACGCCTGACCCCGCTCGCCAAGACGCTTCCCGCTTCTGTTCCCTTTGTGGGTCCCGAAACTCAAGAACGCGCCTTGGGCCAGCCTTTCCTCGCCCGCCTCGGCGCCAATGAAAGCGTTTTTGGCCCCTCGCCCAAAGCCATTCAAGCCATGGCCAAGGCCGATCACTGGAAATACGGCGATCCAGAAAATCACGATCTGCGTCAAGCCCTTAGCGATCACCTGAACACAACTCCAGATCATATCGTGGTCGGCGAAGGTATCGACGGGCTGCTCGGCTATCTCGTCCGCCTCACCGTCGGCTCTGGCGACGCGGTCGTGACCTCCGACGGTGCTTACCCAACGTTCAATTACCATGTAACAGGCTTCGGTGGCATCTTGCACAAAGTTCCCTATGACAGTGCGGACCGCGAAAACCCCAAAGCCCTCTTCAACAAAGCGGCCGAAACGGGTGCCAAGCTCGTCTACCTCGCCAATCCCGACAACCCTATGGGCACCGTCTGGACTGGTGCCGAGATCTCTGCCGCCATGGCGCACCTGCCCGCAGGCACGCTGCTGATCCTCGACGAAGCTTATCTGGAATGCGCGCCTGATCACACAAGCCCCGACTTGCCGTGGAACGATCCTCGACTGATCCGAATGCGCACCTTTTCCAAGGGATACGGCCTTGCAGGCGCCCGCGTCGGCTATGCGATCAGCCACCCCGAGCTCATCCTTGCATTCAACAAAATCCGCAACCACTTTGGAATGTCGCGGGCGGCCCAAGACGGTGCACTCGCTGCGCTGCAAGACCAAGATTGGCTGCGTCAAACCCAAGCCAACATCGCAGCAGCACGCGTCACACTGACCAAAATTGCCCAAGAACACGGCCTCACAGCCATCCCCTCTTCCGCGAATTTCGTTACCATGGATTGCGGCCAAGACAGCACCTATGCCAAGGCCTTGCTCGACGCACTCATTGTGGAACAAGTCTTTGTGCGCATGCCTTTTGTAGCACCGCAAAGCCGCTGCATCCGGGTCAGCTGCGGCCGTCCCGAGGATCTCGCCGCTTTCGCAGCAGCTTTGCCAAAAGCACTCAACAGCCTGAAATGATAGAAAACTGAAAGACAGATCCGTTTCGCTGGCTATACTTGGCCCAAGTGAAATTGCGAATCTGTTCTATGCGAGACCCGTACCCACAAGCGGCCCCAAATTATACCAATGCCTGCATTGTCATGTTTGGTGTGAATATCATGTGGATTTTCACTGTCATCTGGGCGATCTGGGGTCTCGTTTTCGTCATTGCCCTGGGCGCTCTCATCAACCGCGCGATGACTTTTTTTGAACTCCGCGCGAAAACCCGTGCCGCGCAAGAACGTGCCAATCCACGGGCCAAATTCTGACACTCGATCAAGACGTTAACAACTAACTCTTTGCAATCACAGCCGCTGCTGCGTCCAAAGCACCTGCGCCAATCGGCACATCCAAGTGCCGCAATCCTGCGTCCATGCCGCCCAACAGCCCCATAATCATCTGACCATTGACGTGCCCCATGTGGCCCAAACGGAAGTAATCATCACGCTTGGGATCACCCGGTTCCGCCATACCCAGACCAATCCCCAAGGTCAAAGACAACTCGGATTCCAACCAACCACGCAGCTGTGCCCCACGCCCTTGATCCAATCGCAAGGCCGTCACAGCACAACTACGGTTGGCTGGGTCCGCAACGTTCGACGCCAGCGCGCCACCGTCCGCCCACACATCACACGCAGCCCAGATCGCGCGCGCCAGTCGGGCGTGGCGTGCCCATACGGCCTCCATCCCCTCATCCATCAACATGTCCAAAGCAACCCGCAACCCATACAGATGATGCGTCGGAGCTGTCCCGTTCCAATACTGATAAAACTCGTCCGGGTTCGCACGTGGCCGCCAATCCCAATACCGGCTGACCCGCTGTACCTGACCACGCACAGCGTCGGCTTTATCGTTAAAGAATACGAAGGACATGCCCGGCGGCACCATCAGCCCTTTTTGACAGCCGGTTACCATCACATCCACACCCCATGCGTCCATGTCAAACCGGTCACAGCCCAGTGACGCAATACAATCCGCCATCAACAAGGCCGGATGATCCAACCGGTCCAACACCATGCGCATTGCGTGTATGTCGTTGCGAACAGATGACGACGTATCCACATGAACCGCCAGAATCGCCTTAATCTGATGCTGCGTGTCAGCCGCCAAAGCCTCTTCAAACTGTCCCATATCAACAGGCGCGTTTTTTCCGAAATCCAACACCTGAGTTTCCACCCCCAAGCCTTGCGCCATATCGGCCCAACCATGGCCAAAGCGCCCTGTGCACGGCACCAGAACTGTGTCCCCTACTGACACCACATTGGACAACGCGGCCTCCCATGCTGCATGTCCATTGCCGATATACATCGCTACGTGGTGCTGCGTCTGTGCAACAGTCCGCAAATCAGGAACAAGCGACGCTGTCATGTCGATCAATGCACCTGCGTAAATGTTCGGCGCACCGCGATGCATCGCCTGCAAAACCGCATCCGGCATCACCGAGGGTCCTGGAATCGCAAGATAATCACGGCCTGGCATCGCACTCTCCTTGATGACGTTTCACGCAGACCCTAGCGGTGTGCACCCTGACGTCAACACACCAAAAACAGCGGCCAAACCCTGCGAGAACGCACGCCCAAAGCACCAAAATGTCGTGCAGCCAAAGGCTGCTCCGCCTAGCAACGCTTGCCGAGTGCACGCCGCTCGCCTATGTCTCGATCCAACTTTTCCAAAGCCTTGTCCGGATACCCTTGCGCACTCTACTTTACCGTCACCGTGAACAGCTGCGCCAAGGGGCACGGGATCTGACAACAGATGCCGGGAGACGCAGCGCCTGGTGGTACATTTTCATCTACGATCACGGGATGTTACGGCTGTTTTGGAATAATATGTCGCACGTCGTTCCCGGTGTGTATCGTTCCAATCAACCTAGCCCCAAGCGGATTCAAAAATACGCTGCGATGGGCATCAAAACCATCGTCAACTTACGCGGCCCTTCCGGCATGCCCCCCTTTGAGTTTGAAAAAGAAACATGCGACGCATACGGGATCACCTTGTTAAGCGTGCCCGGCCTATCTGCGCGCGCGGCCCCCCCGCGCCATGTACTACAAGACGTTTTGCAGACCATCAGCACTGCGCAGCATCCTTTAATGTTCCATTGCAAATCCGGCGCCGACCGCACATCACTCGCGGCTGCTTTGTACTTATTGTCAGTTACGGGAGCGTCTGTTTCGACGGCGCGAAAGCAATTTGGATTGCGGTACATTCACTTCAAATGGACCGAAGCCGGTGTTCTGGATTACATTTTGGATCAATACGAAATTGCGCAAACTGAAAGCGGGATTTCGTTCCAAGAATGGCTTGATACAGTTTATGACGGCGCGCAGATCCAGTCAGAATTCAACTCGAAAACGGGCCGCTAATTTTGATCACCTGCGGTACAACCTGACCAGGTCTTCGGGACTAACGCCCATCCAATAGCGAAACAAGATCGACAGATTAAACGCACTGCGGCACAACCAACCATGGCGACGATATTTTTCCGCGCTGGTCACTGCAACAAATCCCGCAGCGACAAGATTCCCTTTCAAAGCACGCGCCAGTGCAACATCTTCCATCAGCGGCTGATCCGGGAACCCACCTACGGATTGGTACAGCCCGCGCGGCAACAACAGCGCCTGATCGCCATACGGCAACCCAAACAGCTTTGAGCGCGCATTTGCGCCCATTGCAAACATCCCCCCGCCCTGATCAAATTGCAAATAACCCCATCCGGCTTTGTTGCTGCGCATGTGCGCGCGCGCCGCCTGTGTCCAACCATCTGCCAATTGTGTGTCTGCATGCACAACCAACAGCCAAGTCCCTTGCGCCTGTGCACACCCTCGCCGCAATTGCCCACCGCGCGAGGCTGGTCCACTGACGACTTTGGCACCAACCTCGCGCGCGATATCACATGTTGCATCATCCGAGCCGCCATCAGATACAATGACCTCGCGAATAAGTCCCTCGAGTACGCCTTCTATCAACGCCGCAGCACAGCCTGGCAGCGCTGACGCGGCGTTCAGTGTCGGAATCACAATTGAGATGGGCGCTGACATGAATAAACTGGGTTCCCTTGGTGCTTGGCAAACTTCGTCTATATCTTTGTGTAACAGAATAGCAGAGCAAACATGACCCGAACACTTCTTCAAATCACCGGCGCGGATCGGGCAGAGTTTCTGCAAGGCCTTGTGACCAATGACGTACAAAAGCTCGACTCGGGGCCCATCTATGCAGCCTTGTTGACGCCGCAAGGGAAATACCTTGCTGATTTCTTCCTGTTCCAAGGGCCCGATTGCATTTTTTTGGATATTGATGACAGCTTGGCGGCCCCAGTGAGCCAGCGTTTGACCATGTATAAACTGCGCGCCGATGTACACATCGCTACGACAGGATTGCACCTACATCGCGGCACCGGAACTGTTCCGACTGATGGATGGGCAGATCCGCGGACCGTGGACATGGGGTGGCGCGCTTGGCGTGACGTTCCTGCTAGCGCAGACAATGTCGATTGGGATGCGCTTCGCGTGGAACACCTTATCCCTGAAACCGGTAAAGAGCTGACCCCTGACAGTTTCATTCTGGAAACTCAGTTCGAGACGATCAATGGCGTCGATTTCCGCAAAGGTTGCTATGTCGGGCAAGAGGTCACCGCACGCATGAAACACAAAACAGAGCTGCGCAAAGGTCTGGCGAAGGTTCAAATATCTGGCGAGGCAGACTTTGGCGCTGATATTCTGGCCGCTGGCAAAGTTGCAGGACAGCTTTTGTCCCGATCAGGGGACAAGGCCATCGCCTATCTTCGTTTTGATCGCGCCGTGGGCCTAATGACATGCGGGAATGCGACTGTTAAACGCATAGAGTAGATGAGTGACCTGCTTGTCTTGTTCCCATTGTGGATCAACACAGGGTGTGTCTTCTCGGCAAATTTCTAAAACACTCGATAACCGGGACAGGTTACACAAAAAACGGCGCCACATTGGGCGCCGTTGAATAATGTCTGATCTGGCCGTGATTAGGCGCGTTCGGAATATTCCATGGATTCCGTATTCACCACGATATCTTCGTCCGGACCTACAAAAGGAGGCACCATAACTTTCACACCATTGTCCAGTATTGCCGGTTTAAAAGAGTTAGCCGCCGTCTGACCTTTGACCACGGGCTCTGTCTCAACGATTTTGCAGATGACTTTTTGTGGCACTGTCGCGTTCAACGCTTCGGACTCATAAAATTCGACAACAATGGTCATACCGTCCTGCAGAAAAGGACGCCGATCTCCCAAAAGGTCCGAAGGCAATTCGATTTGCTCGTACGTTTCGGTGTCCATGAACACCAACATTCCGTCGCTTTCGTACAGGAACTGTTGATCTTTTTGCTCAAGCCGAACCTTTTCTACTTTGTCCGCACTGCGGAAGCGTTCGTTCAATTTGGAACCGTTTCGCAGGTTCTTCATTTCAACCTGAGCGAATGCCCCACCTTTGCCCGGTTTGACGTGATCGACTTTGACTGCGGCCCACAGGCCACCGTTATGTTCCAGTACGTTACCGGGGCGAATTTCATTTCCGTTGATTTTGGGCATTGTGGCGAAACCATGGCGAAAGGTTGATACAAATTTGATCTACCCTATATCTAGGGGCAACGTGACGTGCAAGACGGAGTAAATCGTGCCTATGCACCAGCAGGTATGCGCTCAATGCAACCGAGCTATGCAAAAACAGGGTATCCGAATCGGATGGGATACGCCATAAGAGGCGTCACGCGAAAAGCCAAGAGCAATAAAAAATCAAAGGATCGACATGAAAGATTTCGTCGACGGCACAGCCTTTAATAATGAACAAGGCAACCGTGCACGCAAACTATTCGCAGCCGTGGTACTGGCTGCTCTGGATGACGCTATTGCGGATGACAAGAAGTATGGCAATGGTCCGGAACAGATCGCCCGCTGGGCACGCTCGCGCGATGGGCGCGAAGTGCTGAGCTGCGCCGGCATCGACCCCAACGAACGTGTGGTTGATGGCTTGATGGACTTTGTTTCCAAAGGCGTGCGTACGTCTGTTGCTTTGTCACGCGAAGAAAGCGAACGCCGTAACGCAGCTGCTGCTGAAGAAGAAGCACGCGCCGCGTAATATTTTGCTGCCAGCAAAAACAAAAAAACCGCGCCTCTGCAGCGCGGTTTTTTTGTGTCTAGAGATCAGGCAATGAATTGAAACCAGCCGATCACGGTGCGTAACTCAATCGCAAACAGCACAATAAACCCAAGCGAAAATGCAATCCCAGGCCGCGACAGGATTAAAACAGCCAAAGCCACCGCACATAAAAGCGCTTCGATCGGTCCGACCCACCCTGCCCCATGGCGGATATCCCAATAGCTAATGGGGCTTTCGAAAATCCAATTGCTGAGAGGCCAGAAATGCGGCCGCCCATCATCGTGATGCAACGGGAAATCCAATGCCAAATGCAGCAACGCGGCACTGCACAGCCCAATGGCCCAAGGTTTCTTGGACCAAAGCGCGCCAGCAAACAAAATGCCCCATAAGATAAACGAATTATCAATGGCGAAAACCATTTGCCACGCGTCGGAAAAATACAGCTCGTTGAACACGACATGTGGCGATATCCCTAAAACAAACAAAGACACACCCGCCATGAGATATAACGACAAATCTGGGATCATAGCCCCCAAAAGCGCCGCGCCCATGACTTTGCGATCGTGTCCACGTCCAAAGGCAGCCGCGCCCAAAAGCAAATGTGCCGGGGTGTTCATGGCATACTCCGTTTGTTATCTGCCCTCAACGAACTCTGGAGAGACGTAATGGTCAAGGCATTGATGATACAAGGCACGGGTTCCAACGTGGGAAAGTCGTTGATCGTTGCGGGATTGGCCCGTGCCTTTGCCAACCAAGGATTGCGCGTGCGTCCCTTTAAGCCGCAGAACATGTCCAACAATGCAGCCGTGACCGAAGATGGCGGTGAAATTGGCCGCGCGCAGGCGTTGCAAGCGCGTGCCGCCCGCGCAACCACGACGGTCCATATGAATCCCGTTCTTCTTAAGCCAGAATCTGAAACTGGCAGCCAAGTCATCGTGCAAGGCCAACGTGTTGGACATGACGGTGGCCGCAGCTATTGGACCCGTGCAAAGGGACTGATGCCCAAGGTGTTAGAAAGCTTTGCCATACTGGCGCAGGATGCCGACTTGATTTTGATCGAAGGTGCGGGCTCTCCGGCGGAAACCAATTTGCGCGATCATGACATTGCCAACATGGGATTTGCCGAAGCAGCAAACGTCCCAGTCATTTTGGTTGGCGATATCCATAGGGGCGGTGTAATTGCACAAGTTGTCGGCACTAAATCCGTTTTATCAACAGCGGATTCTGACCGAATAAAAGGCTTTATCATCAATCGGTTTCGGGGCGATGTCAGTTTGTTTGATGAAGGTTTTCGAGATATCGAAAGGCGCACAGACTGGACGGGCATGGGAGTTATCCCGTGGTTTTCCACAGCACATCTGCTGCCAGCTGAAGACATTCTGGACCTTAAATCCAGTTCCGGCGGGCCATGTAAGATCGTCGTTCCAAAGTTACCAAGGATTTCGAATTTCGATGATCTGGATCCGTTGGCCGCGGAACCCAATGTCAGTTTAGACATTGTTCCGCCAGGTCATGCGCTGCCCGGAGACGCCGATCTCGTCATTTTGCCAGGGTCCAAATCCACGATTTCGGACCTTGCCTTCTTCCGTGCGCAAGGCTGGGATATTGATCTGACCGCTCATATTCGACGCGGCGGTCATGTCATGGGGTTGTGTGGTGGTTACCAAATGCTGGGAAAACAGATTGCCGACCCTGATGGCATAGAAGGCCCCGCTCAAAGTGTAGAAGGTTTAGCCCATCTTGACGTTGTCACAACTTTGGCCGCGAAAAAGCAATTGGCTTTGCAAACAGCGCACGCCATTCCCTTTGATTCATCTGTGACGGGGTATGAAATTCATTTGGGCAAAACAGATGGCCCTGATTGTGCAAGCGCGTGGCTGCGCATGAACGGGGACAATGTCGGCGCCGCCAATTCAACGGGTCGCGTTCGCGGGGCATATCTACACGGTATCTTTGGATCGGACACGTTCCGCACTGCGTATCTTAACGCATTGGGACACCAAAGTGATTTGAGCTATGACAGCACTGTTGAAGAAACTCTGGACGCACTAGCAGAGCATCTATCCCAACATCTTGACTTAGAACAGATTTTGGGAATGGCAGCTGAGCTTTCAGTCGCAGCCGGTTAGCTATTCCAAGTCCTGTGTCGCCAAGGCACGATGGATTTCGCGACGGACAAGCTTGCGCACATTTCGCGTGATCCGCTC
>CALHST010000041.1 GCA_938038825.1 uncultured Paracoccaceae bacterium
GTGGGTGGGTCTGATACCACCATTGGTCTGACAGTGGCCACTTTGGTCAGCCAGCCCGCAAATGGCAGTGTGACATTGGCCGCGAACGGCAATTTCACCTATGTTCCCGATGCGGATTACAACAACACCTTTGGGACACGGGACTCATTCCAGTATTCCATCGACAACGGGAACGGCCCCAGCGTCGCAACTGTGTTTATCGAAGTGACCCCGCAGAACGACCCACCCGTTGCCCTGCCTGATAGCCAAAGCACGCCCGAAGACACCCCGGTGACTGTGGCGGTTCTGGCCAATGACAGCGACGTGGATGGGGATATGTTAAGTCTGGTGTCCATCACGCCGGGCACCAATATCACGCCCACGATCAATGGGAATAACACCGTCAGTTTTGCACCCGCAGCTGATTGGTTCGGGACAGAGACCTTTACCTATACGCTGCAGGATCCAAGTGGGGCGCAGACCACATCGACCGTGACGATTACCGTCACGCCCGAACTGGACGCGCCGGACAGTACGGACCGCACGATCCTTGTTACCGAAGATACCACGCACACGATCACCTTTGATGCGGTTACGCCCGCCAATGGGAATATCAACTTCATTGATCCTGATGCGGGGGACAGTCTGCAAAGCGTCAGCTTTGCGGCACCCAGTTCCGGCACGCTGCTGGTGAACGGGGTTGCGGTCACGACTTTCCCTGTGACGGTGTCAACCGCGCAGCTAACAGGGGGGCAGATCAGTTTCACGCCAGATGCAAACAGCACCACCAACGTGACGCTCGATTTTGTGGTCAATGACGGGCAGCTGGATGATACCGCGCCCAACACGCTGACCTTTGCCATTCAGCCTGTGAACGACCCGATTGTGACGTCTGGCGCAGGGATCCCGGATCAGATGCTGCAAGACGGTCAAACGGGTGTCAGCATCGCAACTGCGGCCGCCTTTGAGGATGTTGACAACGTGGTGGCGAACTATGCCATCACCTCTCTGACAGATGCCAATGGCGCGTCGGTGACAGCGGCGTCTTTGGGGCTGATGATCTCGCCCACCACGGGTGTGATTACAGATATCGGCGGGATCGACAATCTGGCGTCGGATGGTGGGCCGTATGTTGTGACTGTGCAGGCCACATCCGGCGATGGCAGCACCGCGCAAGAGATGTTCCAACTGAACATCACGAACCCGGTGCCCACCGCAGCCAATGGCGGCGCATTTGTGTTTGACGATGGCCAAACGATCCCGGCGATTGATATCGCGGGCTTGTTCAGTGACGCAGATGGCGGGGTCGGGGGTGATGCCTTGACCATCACGCTGGACAGTGGGGCCTTGCCCGGGTCTTTGATGTTTGACGGATCGCAAATCACGGGAACAATCGACAACACGGCCTCTGCCAACGCCACCTTTACAGCTGTATTCAAAGGGCAGGATGAACAGGGTGCGGAAACCACCACATCTGTGTCCTTTACCATCAACAATCCGGCGCCCACGCTTGCCATTCCGCCTGTGGATCTGAACCAAACCAATCTGGATTCCGAAACGATCACGCCTTTGGATCTAAGCACCGCCTTCATTGACGACGATGCCCTGACAATCACCGCCACGGGTTTGCCGCCGGGTTTAAGTATTGACGCGAATGGCGTTGTGGCGGGCATGTTGGATCGCTCTGCCAGCCAAGGCGGCGTGAGTGGGGCGCATACCGTTGTCGTTGTGGCGCGCGACCCACAGGGGCAGGAAACGGAGACCTCGTTCACATGGGTGGTGACCAACCCTGATCCGACGTCCACGGGGCCGCAGTCCGTCGCACTGCAGGACAGTGCCACTGAACAAGTGAACTTAAGTGCGCTGTTTGGTGACAGTGATGGCGATCCGTTGAGCTTTTCGGTCAGCACATTGCCTGCAGGCGTGTCGCCGGGGGTGCTGTCTGTTGTGAACGTGAGCGGCACAGATGTGTTGCGGATCACCGCCGACACAGATGCCAGCCAGAACGGGGCAGGCGGGGTTTATACGGTTGTGGTGACCGCGGATGATGGCGAGGGCGGCACGGTGTCCGAGCTGATCACCGTCACAGTCACCAACCCGCCGCCCGTCGTGGATCAACCCGTGGCAGCACAGACAAACAATGATGCAGATGTGGTATCGCTGGACCTGAGTTCCCTGTTTGCGGATGTCGATGCAGACACGGTCACGTTGGCGGATAACGGCACATTGCCGCCGGGGTTGAGCCTGTCAGGCAGTACGATTTCCGGCACGTTGGCGGGGAATGCCTCGCAAACGGGCAGCCCGTATTCGGTGACCATCACAGCGACCGACAGCGATGGGGACACGGGCACCTATACGTTTGAATGGGTTGTGGAAAATCCCGCCCCGACAGTCACGTCTTTGCCTGATATCACCACCCAAGACGGGCAGACTGTGGCTGTGAACCTTGCCACTTCCGGCGCGTTTACGGACCCGGATGGGGATGCGTTAAGCTTTGCCTTGGTCACGGATGATCCGGGAATTACGGTCACGCCGACAGGCGGCGGTGGCTTCAGCATTGCGACCACACAGGACAGTTCGCAGAACGGCCTTGCGGCGGATGGGCGGTATACTCTGACGGCCACGGCGACAGATGCGGATGGGGATTTGGTGCAAACGACATTTGTCGTGACCGTTGAAAACCCCGCCCCGCAATCCACTGGATTGCCGGACCAGATGGCGCAAGACACCGACAGTGTGTCCTTGGATCTTGCCACGATTGGGGCCTTTGCAGATGCGCCGCTGGACGGTGATGCGTTGACCTTTAGCACGCCGTCGGTTCTGCCACCGGGCCTGACTTTGTCGGCCGCAGGCGTATTAAGCGGCACGTTGGATCATTTGGCATCTGACGGATCACCCTTTGCCATCACAATCGAGGCGGCTGATGGGCAGGGCGGCATCGCGTCGGAAAGCTTTGTCTTTACAGTGAACAATCCGCCACCTGTTGTGACAGCGCCGACACCGGACCAAGACGTGGTGAACACAGATGTGGTGAACTTGGATGCCGGGGCTGCGTTTAGTGACGCAGACGGGGCATTGGCTGGCGGCCCATTGGATGATTTGCAATTCAGCGCGACGGGTCTGCCCGGCAATCTGTCGATTGATCCCGATACCGGCGTGATCACGGGTGTGGTCAATGATACCCAAGGCAGTTTTTCGGTCTTTGTGACCGCCACAGACGAACAGGGCGATTCCGCGACAGATGCGTTCATCATCAACCTTGCCAACAGCCCGCCCACCAGCATGGCCATTCCACCGCAAGCGTTGATGGATGATCAGGCGATGGTGCCTGTCGATTTCGACACGTTTTTCAATGATCCGGACGGAGACGGGCTGACCTATTCCGTGGCCGGGGGTTTGCCAGCCGGTTTAACATTGGTGAACGGCGTGATTTCGGGAACCCCGACGATTGATGCCTCGCAAGGCGGGCCAAATGGCGACGGGGTGTATCCGTTGACCGTCACGGGCGAGGATAACAGCGGCGCGACGGCCGTACAGAACTTTGTCATCACAGTCGAAAACCCGATACCAACGGCTACAGATATCGCGGATCTGATGGTGATTGATGGCGGGCCTGTGTCCGCAGATATCGCTGTTTTGGGCAGTTTTTCCGACGAAGACGCGCTGACCTTCACGCTAGAGCAAGGCCCCACATGGGTCACATTGACGGGCACAGGCGCGTTAAGCGGCACAGCGCCCATCGACGCCTCAACTACCAGCCCGTTCCCCATTGCGGTCAGGGCCACAGATGCAGACGGGGAGTCCATTATTCGGGTGTTTAACCTGATCGTGACAAACCCAAGCCCCGTCTCTGCAGGTCTGCCAGATATCATGGCACAGGACGGTGACATGGTGTCGATTGATGTCACGGGCAACGGAATGACCGGATTTTCTGACCCGGACGGAGACGTGCTGACCTATGCCACCGTCTCGGTTTTGCCGGATGGGTTGAGCCTTGATTCCATGACGGGCGTGATTTCCGGCATGATCGGCAATCTGGCGTCAGACCAAGGCACGTACCCGATCACCATTGTGGCGACAGATGCAGACGGGGCTTCGGTGTCAGATGATTTCACGATCACAGTCACCAATCCCGCGCCCACAGTTATCGGAATGCTCAGCGATATCGCGGTTAACGATGGCGAGGCCGTCAGCATATCAACAAGTGCCGTGTTCACAGATCAACCCGATGGCGACACGCTCAGCTTCCAGGTGGGCGGTTTGCCAGATGGCCTGTCCATCGACGAAGACACGGGCCTGATTTCTGGTGTGCTGCCGATAGATGCATCCGTCAACGCGCCGTATCTGATCACGGTTCTGGCAGAGGACGAACAAGGCGCGCAAGTCGAAGCGACGTTCTCGTTAGTGGTGGCCAATATTCCACCCGTGGCCCCAACGCTGCAAGACATCATGGCCGGGGATTCCCAAACGTTGTCTTTCAACGTGACAGACGGGTTTACCGATGCTGATGGCGACGTGAATACCTTTACAGTGACGGGTCTGCCCCCCGGTCTGACGTTCGATCCGGCCACGGGGGTGGTTTCGGGAACGTTGGGCACAAGCGCGAGCCAAGCCAGCCCCTATGCCATCACAGTCACCGCGGATGATAACGAAGGCGGCACAGCCTCTGCGATGTTTATGCTGGATGTGACAAACCCGGTGCCCGTTTTGGACACCCCATTGCCGGATGTGATCCTGAATGCAGGGTTTGATTTCGATCCGACCAATGCCGCGATCTTTACGGACCCGGATGGGGACAGCTTGACGGTCACAGTGGCGGGTTTGCCGCCGGGGTTAAGTTTTGATCCTGCGACGGGGCTAATAACCGGCACCTTGGATCCGACCTTGATCCCGGGCACCGTCTTTGACGTTGCTGTCACCGGCACGGACGCAGATGGCGCCAGCACGGTCGAGACATTCACCATCACGGTCAGCGAAGACCCGCAAGTGGTCAGCGACACAGAGTCGCCCTTGGGCGATCGGTTCCGCGATGGACCCCGGGTGTCTGACTTGGGCGTTGCCGATGTGGGCTCTGTGTTGTTGGACAGTCTGGATGCGGATGAACCGTTGTCGGTCTTTGGGAACGTCACCCAGGACTTGCCCATCTTTGGAACGCTCGAAGCGCTGGAAGGCGCGCGTGATCCGGGCATTTCAGTGTTTGATCCCTTGTATTCCAACAGCGTGCCGATTTCCTTTGCGCTGGCCGAGGATGCGGGCACCGCGTCTGGCTTGACGGCGAATGTCGTGATCGGGAATGACCGCGTGTTTTATCAAATCACACAGGTGCAGGGCCAAACCGTGCGCATCCTTGAGGGCGACTTGCCAGCAGGTGTTCTGGTGGGCGATAGCGGCGTTTTGGTATTGCCCAGATGGCTGAGTGCCCCGTTTGATCTGACCATTGAAGTGACAGGCGCAGATGGTGTTGAAATCCTTGATATCCGAGTGGACCCCGGGCAGCACCAGTTTGAAATCTTTGCGCAAGAGGTTCGCGGATTGCTGTTGTCTGAACGCCTGAACTGGATGCCGTCACTGTATTGATCGCGTGTCGCGTTTGTCCAATGCGGCCCGGCCACGCCAAAAGGACCGCAGCAGGGGCACCCTGGCAGTCTGGTGTGATCAACAGTTCCATGTGGTATCTCAGGGCGGCAGGCCTGCCGGGATATGCAGATGGGCAATCGGGGCGATACTCCCGATTGGAATGCGGTGCGCAAGGATGCGAACCATCTGACCTGAGTACGCCCCCTTGGCCCGACTTATGGATGCAGGCTGTCTTCAGAGGCGCATGTGCAATTGCAAGGCCCTGTATCGCATGA
>CALHST010000042.1 GCA_938038825.1 uncultured Paracoccaceae bacterium
ATGCTGCCCCATTGCGCGCGCACGCAAACAGGCATTGCACAAGGTTTTGTCAAAGAGGACACGGCCCTCCCGTTGCCGGTCAAAGCCGGGGGCGCGGTCTTCTTTCACCCATTAACGCCACATGCCAGTCTGACCAATCAAACCGATGGTTTCCGGTGGAGCTTTGATCTGCGCTATCATGTGACGGGTCAGAATTCGGGCCGCACCCATTTCCCGGAATTTATCGCCCGTTCTGCCGCGGATCCTGACGCAGTTCTGAAAGATTGGACCGTTTGGCGAAGCCTTTGGGAAGACGCCCGCGCAAGACTGGCCAGCCGACCGCATATCGACATTCACCGCTGGGATTCAACCAGCCCTTATTGTGCCTAACCTTATGAAAAATTTTGTCCGCCTTGACCCTCGTGACAGTGTCGTCACCGCCACCCGCGCTTTGGAAGCAGGCACCTCTGTAGAAGACACCACCACAACGGCCTTGATCCCATCGGGGCACAAGATCGCCACTCAGGCGATTGCCACAGGCGAGCCCGTGCGCAAATACGCTCAAATCATCGGATATGCCGGAAGCGATATCGCCGCCGGTGATCATGTACACACACATAACCTTGATTTCCGCAGCACCGACATGGCGTATGAGTTTTCCAATGATTTGCGCCCCGTTACGCCTGCGTCAGGTGATACCTTTATGGGCTATCAGCGTGAAAACGGTTCTGTGGGCACACGCAACTACATCGCCATTGTGACCTCGGTAAACTGTTCGGCTACAGCGGCGCGTATGATCGCAGATCACTTCACGCCAGAACGGCTGGCCGACTATCCCAATGTGGATGGGGTCTGCGCCTTTGTGCATGGCACAGGGTGTGGCATGGCCGATAACGGCGATGGGTTCGAAGCCTTGCAACGGGTCATGTGGGGCTATGCCAAACACCCCAACCATGCCGGGGTGCTGATGGTGGGTTTGGGCTGTGAGATGAACCAGATCGACTGGCTTCTCGAAGCCTATGGGCTAAAACAAGGCCCCCTGTTCCAGACGATGAACATTCAGAACGTGGCTGGCCTGCGTCGCACAGTTGAAGCGGGCATTTCCAAAATCGAAGCCATGTTGCCGTTGGCCAATCAATCCACGCGCACGCCGTGCCCGGCCTCTGCGTTAAAAGTGGCGTTGCAATGTGGTGGGTCTGACGCGTGGTCTGGCATCACCGCCAACCCCGCCTTGGGCTATGCCTGCGATCTGCTGACGGCACAGGGTGGCACCGGGGTTCTTGCCGAAACACCCGAGATTTACGGGGCCGAACATATGCTGACCCGCCGCGCCGTTGATACCGCCGTGGGCGAAAAGCTGATCGGCCTAATCAAATGGTGGGAAGACTACACAGCCCGCAACAAGGGTTCTATGGACAATAACCCCTCCCCTGGGAACAAAGCGGGTGGGCTGACCACCATTCTTGAAAAATCCCTGGGCGCTGCAGCCAAAGGTGGCACCAGCCCGTTGACCGGCGTGTATAAATACGCCGAACCTGTCACGGCGGCTGGTTTTACCTTTATGGACAGTCCGGGATATGATCCTGCCTCGGTCACCGGCCAAATTGCAGGGGGATGCAATCTGGTGTGCTTTACCACCGGGCGCGGTTCGGCCTTTGGATCAAAACCTGCCCCGACCATCAAGATCGCGACCAACAGCGACATGTACAAACGCATGACCGAAGACATGGACGTGAATGCGGGCACCATCCTGACCGAAGGCGTGACGGTCGAGGAAAAGGGCCGCGAAATTTACGACATGTTTCTGCGTGTCGCCAGCGGCGAGACCAGCAAATCCGAAGCACAAGGCCTTGGCGATTATGAATTTGTCCCGTGGCAAATCGGGGCGGTCATGTGACTCGCCTGCTTGTTATGGGAGGGGGCCTGATCGGGCGGCGCCATGCAGAGCGTATTCTGGCGCACCCATCAGTCGAGCTGGCAGCGCTTGTGGATCCAAATCCTGACGCCGCGACAGACTTAGACGTGACGCGCTGCACCTCGCTGGCCGACGCGCCACCGGCAGACGGCGTGATCATCGCCACACCCACACCTTTGCACGCAGAAAACGCCCATGATGCCGCTGCGCTGAACCTGCCGATGCTGATCGAAAAACCCGTTGCGGCAACTCTTGCGCAAGCGGACAGTTTGGATGGCATCACCCAACCCATCCTGATCGGCCACCATAGGCGGCATCACCCCAAAGTTAAGGCACTCAAAGCGTTGCTGGACGCCGACACGATTGGCCAGCCGGTGACCGCGTCGCTGATCTGGGCGATGCGCAAACCCGACGCCTATTTCCAAGGCAATTGGCGCGCCACAGATGGCTCTCCTGTGTTGATCAATCTGGTGCATGATCTGGACTTGATCCGATATTGGTTTGGCAACATCACCCAGATCGCAGCACTGCCCGGCCCAACTTTGCGCGGGTTGCATATCGAAAGCGGCGCTGTCGCTTTGGCCACCGCAAATGGCCCCACAATCACCATCAGCTTTGCGGATACCGCGCCTTCCCCTTGGGGGTTCGAAGCCGCAACAGGCGAAAACCCGAATATCGGAACCACACACCAAGATATGTTGTGGATCACGGGTACCAAAGGGGCCATCAGCTTCCCTTCCCTCACGCCGTGGCAGGGCCGTGATTGGTCACATCCCGCGACGGCTCAATCCCCAGCGGCTGCAAATGGACCCACGCCGTTGGATGCCCAACTGGATCACTTCCTGGACGTCATCGCGGGACGCGCGGTGCCAATATGTACCCTGGCGGATGGACGTGCCGCTTTGGCTGCGGCCCTCACGATTGAACAGCAACTGCAAGAAAGGGCCGCCTAATGCCCCGCTTGCGTGCAGGTCTGATCGGGGCGCATATCTCGCGCACGCGGCTTCCCTCTGCGTTGCAAATTTTATGTGACCATGCAGGCTGGGAATTGGACTTTGCGCTGATCGACACAGCCAATCGCCCCGACTTTGACTTTGCTGCCCGCTTGCAGCGCGCCGAATTCGAGGGCTGGACAGGGATGACCGTCACCCATCCTTGGAAAACCCATGCCCGCGCATGGGCGGGCGACGATATGCACACGAAGGTCACACATCTTGGGGCCTCAAATACGCTGATCTTTGATCCCCGCACTGGGTTCAACACTGACTACACTGGTTTTTTGTCTGCCTTCAGCAATTTTGACAGGCCCGCTGGCAAGGTCGTGATGATGGGCGCCGGCGGCGTGGCCGAAGCGCTTGCACCCGCCTT
>CALHST010000043.1 GCA_938038825.1 uncultured Paracoccaceae bacterium
ATCTGTCTTTCACCGCATCCTGCCAATACAAGCGCCACGATTAGTAATGCCCCAGTCTTCAAATTGTCCCCCCGGGTTAGTAAACCCTTGCTTTGGGGGCAATTTTTTTAAGGTCGATCCCACCGTCATTATGACTTGTTAGTGGTTGAGTGATCACGCCGCGATAGCCCAAAGAGGCTTCGTTACCCTTAAACCAGACAAGACTGTGCTTACGCCAGTTCTCGTCATCCCGGTCCGGGTAATCTTCATGCGCATGGGCCCCCCGACTCTCCTTGCGCGCAGCAGCAGCAGTGACCGTAGCCACCGCATTTGGAATTAGATTTGTAAGCTCTAGCGTCTCCATCAAATCCGAATTCCAAACCATCGACGTATCAGAGACTTTGACGTCAGCAATTGTTCCTGCAACGTCTTCCATCTTCTTTTGTCCTTCAGCGAGCGTTTTATCCGTTCGGAAAACCGCCGCATCCGCTTGCATGGTTTTTTGCATGTCCAAGCGCAATTCTGCCGTAGGCACATGGCCCTTGGCATACCGCAACCCGTCGAATCGTGACAACGCCGCCTCGACCGAACGGTTGTTCGGTGTTGGTACTGGCGATGCAGGATCCACAACCTCGCGCGCACGGATCGCAGCAGCGCGACCAAAGACGACGAGATCAATCAACGAGTTCGATCCAAGGCGGTTAGCGCCATGAACCGATGCACAGCCTGCTTCACCAACAGCCATCAACCCCGGCGAAATCGCATTGGTATCAGACTTGGTGGGGGCAAGGACTTCGCCCCAATAATTGGTTGGAATACCGCCCATATTGTAATGCACTGTGGGCAAAACTGGGATCGGTTCTTTAGTCAGATCAACACCGGCAAAGATGCGCGCACTTTCCGAAATTCCGGGCAGACGCAAATCCAGTGTTTCCTTGGGAAGGTGGTTCAGGTGCAAGTGGATGTGATCCCCCGCATCCCCGACACCGCGGCCTTCGCGAATTTCCATGGTCATGCAACGGGACACCACATCGCGCGAGGCCAAGTCCTTATAGGTCGGCGCATAGCGTTCCATAAAGCGTTCGCCTTCGGAGTTGGTCAAATAACCACCCTCTCCGCGCGCACCTTCGGTGATCAAACAGCCCGCGCCATAGATTCCCGTTGGGTGGAATTGCACAAACTCCATATCTTGCAACGGAAGCCCTGCGCGTGCGGTCATTCCGCCGCCATCACCGGTGCAGGTATGTGCCGACGTGGCCGAGAAATACGCACGACCGTAGCCGCCTGTCGCCAGCACAACCATTTTGGCCGAAAAGAGGTGCAGCGTGCCATCATCCAACTTCCAGCACATCACGCCCTGGCACACGCCGTCTTCGGACATGATCAGATCAATGGCGAAGTATTCGATATAGAATTCTGCGTTGTTCTTGAGGCTTTGGCCATAAAGCGTGTGCAAAATGGCGTGGCCTGTCCGGTCCGCCGCAGCACAGGTGCGTTGTACTGGGGGGCCTTCACCAAATTCCGTTGTATGGCCACCAAAGGGGCGCTGATAGATCTTGCCCTCTTCCGTGCGCGAAAACGGAACGCCGTAATGTTCCAGTTCGTACACAGCCTTGGGCGCTTCACGGGCCAGGTATTCCATCGCATCGGTGTCACCCAGCCAGTCAGAGCCCTTGACCGTGTCATACATGTGCCACTGCCAATTGTCTGGGCCCATATTGCTGAGAGAGGCCGCAATACCACCCTGTGCGGCCACAGTGTGCGACCGGGTTGGGAATACCTTGGTTACACACGCAGTGCGCAGCCCTTGTTCCGCCATGCCCAACGTTGCCCGCAGCCCAGCGCCGCCGGCACCGACGACCACGACGTCATATTCATGCGTCTCGTAATCATATGCAGCCATTTCGGTGGTCTCCTTTGTTCACTTACAGCGCCAGCTTGGCGACGGCAAAAAGACCCATCGCAGCCAACCCATAGCTAATACAGATCATGACCAGGATCGCGACCTTTTGCGCTGTACCATGCACATAGTCCTCAATCATCGTCTGAACACCGTCTTTGAAATGCATCATAGTAATCAAAATCGTCAAAGCAGCCACCAATGCGGGCCATGGGCGCGCGAAATAGGCGGTAACTTCTGCATAATCCGATCCAAGAATGGGCCCAAAAGTAAACACAAACAGCGGAATCAGAATCAGCAGACCAAAAGACGACACTTTCATCGCCCAGAAATGCGCGGTTCCGGACTTTGCAGCCCCCATGCCCACGGCGCGTTTACGATCAGTAAGATACTGCATGATGTCGCTCCTTAGACCAGAATAAGTGTGATGATGGTCAACACAACTGACCCGATAATCACAGCCCAACCAAGCTTTTCCGCGGTTTCAAGTTCAAGCCCATAGCCGCTGTCCCAGATCAGGTGCCGCACGCCCGCAAGGGTGTGATACCACAGCCCAAGTACGCTGAGCGTCATAATCAGGTCGCCAAACCAGCTTGTCAAAAAGCCGTTCACGACGTTGAAATACGCTTCAGACGTGGCAGCGGCAAAAAACCACCAGATGATCAGCACAGCAGATACCAACAGCGCATTGCCCGTGATCCGCGTTAGGATCGACGAGATCGATGTGATCTGCGGACGGTAGATTTCCAGATGCGGCGAAAGAGGACGATTGCCTCGATTGACGTCGGCCATGGCAGCTCCGAGTTTTGTTCCCTGTGATCGTTACACACCAGAATTAAAGCAGTGTCACCCACCAACTGATTAACTTTTCCCAGATTTTCTTTTCAACGGCGAAAATGTGATCACGGCAGAATGAACGTGATCACATTAATCCAGTCGCGCCGGAATAACGGTCAGTTCTGTTGGGGCCTGCGCTGCAGCCTTTGTTGTTTCCCGCTGAAGTTTGCGCAAAATTGCAGCAGGATAGTCCTTAAACCCCCATGCTGTTTCAACAAAAGCGCCTTCCCCGATGATCAGATGTTCAAAGAAATAGGCCGTAAGATCACTGGTATCCGTTTCAATCGCCAGTGCATTCACCACGATATCCGCCCGCTTCAAACGCATATGGTGTTCTTTCGGCTCAACCCCTTCGTTTGATCGCCCATCGCCTGACACATCAATCACGCGACGCCGACATTGTGGCACATCTTTAAAACTCTCGATGGAAAGCTCCAGCGCTTCGCCAATTGCGGTGGAATAGTTTCGCCAGATTCGCTGATCATCTTCGATCGCATCTGCAAAGGCACTGATCCGTGCGAATGTGTCCATGTGCGTCCAAGGTAAGGTCTGGCGTTGGCGCGATGATCCGGTCCATTGGATCAAAGTCACCATCGCGTTCTGGCTTAACAACGCTTCGGCAACCACACCATCCCGCAACGCTTCTGCCAATCCGTCCATTTGCACGCGATACTCTTGGGGATCTACGGATCCTGACACATCCACAGCCAAAACCAACGCGAGATCACAGGCAGATGCGACATGGGCGGACAACAGAAAGCTGGCAATTGCGGATCGAAACATCCGGCAAGTTTACAAAGAAATTCCGGAATGGCGACTCACAAGAACGGGAAGCTTCCCGGTTCCTACGGCGCGCCTTTGCGCAACCAGTCTTCAAATTCTGAACAGATAATGATCTGCGGGCCCGCCGGATCGTAAAACGCATTTGCTTCGCCACAGGGTTCGACCGAAACAATCACGGGTACCGGCATTTGAAAATCCATGTTCAGTGCCGCCACTTCTTCGGATATCAACTGCTCTGTCAAAGTCGCGTTGCCGCCTACATATTCCAAAGATTGGCCTGGTCCAGCTGCCGAAAGTTCATCGAACACTGGGTTCCAACTGTCATAAGCCAGCTCAAATTCCTCTTCGCAGGTGTCCAGCCGTTCATCAGGAACGCCCAAATCCACGGCAACATCTTCGCGTTCTTCCATATTGGCGCCGGAAAACAGGCACACCAATGTGTAATAACGCTGCAAGTCCGATCCGTGTGTGTCCCAATAGGCGACCTCGTCCCCGGTCGCGTCCGCTTCGGCAAGGAACCCATGCGCGCTGTCGTAGGTTATGTTGACGGCGTCTTCTTCTTCATAGAGCTGGTCGATCAGCAAGATCGACGCCACGTCTGCTGCGTCTTCTTCCTGCCCAAAAACAGGCAGGCGCATCAGATCAATGATCGCATGACCCAATTCGTGGTACAGGATCGAGATCAGGTTAGAGCGGACATAAGCATCTGTTGCCGACAACTCTTGCGCAACCAACGGTGCAGGGAGAACAAGCAAAGACGCGCTTAGGATATAAGGCTTCATACACATACAGGTATTAAAGTGGGCACAACGCCCAATAATCCAAGTCCAAAAGCACTTCGGGGCGGTATTTTCCGTCTTCACCTTTTAGTTGGAACGGCGCACCGCCTTTAGTCGCCACCAGCCGCAAACGCAGCGCGCCAACACCTGGCGCATTGGTTTCGGCCTTGTCCAAAACCTCACTCCACGCGCGGATGGTATCGCCGGCAAGGCACGGGTTTGCATGGGCACCTGCGTTTAGGCCAACGACCATTTGCGCGTTTGCCAGCCCATTGAACGACAAAGCGCGCGCCATGGAAATCACGTGGCCACCATAGATCAAACGCGAGCCATCGGGACGGGCAGAGGTGTCGAAATGCACTTTGGCCGTGTTCTGCCACAGGCGCGTGGCCATCATATGCTCCGCCTCTTCCACCGTCACTCCATCTACGTGGTCGATTTGCTCGCCAATCTCGTAATCGCCCCAGCGATGGGCCTCGCCCGCCAAACCGAAATCATAGTCGGAAAAATCGAGCCCTTCCGGCACTTCCAACTGATCCGCTGGCACAACCTTTGCGAGTTCGGGAACGACCGTCTCGGGTGCAGGCGCATCCAGATCGCCCTTGCGCACCATAACCCAACGCACATAGCTGAGCACCGGTTCATCCACTTGGTTGACCCCTGTCGTGCGGACCCACA
>CALHST010000044.1 GCA_938038825.1 uncultured Paracoccaceae bacterium
GGGCGCCGGACTGGGCCCGATGCCTAAAGACAAGAGCACCTGTCAGAAGACAACGGTCACACCCCACCAGCATCCGATTCGCTGTGTTCGGGTCATCACGTGCTGGGGCATTTATGAAATTAGGATTTTGAAGCTGGCGACGCGATATGAAAGGCGCGACAGGTGTCCGTGGATTTTTGGTAAATTGTTCTTGTTTGTCAGGGCGCGCTTTAGGAATTCGAGGGGTGGCTCTGGTTTTTGTAGTCGCGAAGTGACATATGCCATGGGCATCACGACCAAGGAGACCCCCGATGAGCACTTTTGACTATGACCTGTTTGTCATTGGTGGAGGCTCAGGCGGTGTCCGGGCCGCACGCGTTGCTGCTGGTGAGACTGGCGCCAAGGTCGCGTTGGCCGAAGAGGACCGCTATGGCGGGACTTGCGTGATCCGGGGCTGCGTGCCCAAGAAGCTGATGGTGTTTGCCAGCGAATATAATGAGATGCCAAGCCTTGCGCGCAGCTATGGTTGGGACATCCCCGACGGGTCGTTTGATTGGCAGCCCTTCACGGTGAAATTGAATGCCGAGTTGGATCGCCTTGAAGGGATCTATCGCTCGCTTTTGAAGAATTCCGGGGTCGAAAGCTTTGATGCACGCGCAACTTTGAAAGATGCGCATACGGTGTCGCTGTCCAATGGCAAAGAGGTGACGGCAAAGCACATTTTGATCGCAACAGGTGGACGTCCTGTGCGGCCAAACTTGCCCGGGGCGGAATTGGGGATTGTGTCAGATGACATTTTCCACCTGCCAGAACTGCCAAAATCCGTGTTGATTGTAGGCGGCGGGTATATCGCCTGCGAATTTGCCTGCATCCTGCATGGGCTCGGCGTGAAGGTGACGCAATATTACCGGGGCGAGCAGATCCTGCGGGGCTTTGACAATGAAGCGCGGGGTATGATCGCGGACAGTATGATCGCGCGCGGCATTGATTTACGTCTTGGCGTAAATGTCGAACAGATGGAGATGGCAAACGGAACCAAACCGGCAGGATATGTGCCTGGGCAGGGACCAACCAAGATTGTGAACACGCAAGGCACAGAAGAAACCTATGACCTTGTCTTGTTTGCGACTGGCCGTAATCCCAATTCAAACGACATGGGATTGGAAGCGCTGGGCATTGGCATGGGACGTGGCGGCGCAATTGAGGTCAACGACTATTCGCAAACAGCCGTGCCATCGGTTTATGCCATTGGCGATGTGACAGACCGAGTGAACTTGACCCCGGTCGCAATTCGCGAAGGCATGGCGTTTGTGGAAACCGTGTTCCGGGGCAATCCGACACCTGTGGACCATGACTTGATTGCCTCTGCCGTGTTCACGCAGCCCGAAATGGGGACTGTTGGGCTTTCAGAAGAGGCGGCGCGCGCGCAAGAAGAGATCGAAGTTTATGCATCATCCTTCAAACCTATGATGACAGCGTTTGCGGGTGCCCAGGAAAAAGTGTTGATGAAGTTGGTGGTGTCCAAGGCCACACGCAAAGTGCTAGGCTGTCATATTGTCGCGCCCGGGGCGGGTGAAATGATTCAGTTGGCCGGGATTGCAGTGAAAATGGGTGCAACCAAGGAAGATTTCGACCGAACGGTTGCTGTTCACCCCACAATGAGCGAAGAGATTGTGACAATGCGCACTCCGACGCGCACGGGTTGATTTTTGGGTAAAACCACACAGGTTACAGTGCAGGCCCCTTTTGGGGCACGACGGTATACGAAAGGGAACGTATTAATGGCGGGAAATAACGGCGGCCCATGGGGCGGCGGTGGCAATTCCGGGGGCGGTAACGGTGGTGATCGTAACCGACCAAATGGCGGCGGCGGCGGCGGAGGTCGTGGACCAGATGGACCACAAATTCCCGAGATTGATGAATTGGTCAAAAAAGGCCAGGAGCAATTGCGCGTTCTGATGGGCGGCAAAGGCGGCGGCGAAGGCCGATCTGGCGGTGGCGGCGGTGCTGGCGGTGGTGGACCACAGCTGACACGCGGCACCATCGGTATTGCTGCAGGTGTTGCGGTTTTGTTGTGGGCCTTTTCCAGTTTCTACACTGTGAAGCCGGAAGAACAGTCTGTTGAGTTGTTCTTGGGTAAATTTAGTTCGATCGGCAATCCCGGTCTGAACTTTGCGCCTTGGCCGTTGGTTTCGTACGAAGTGCTGCCTGTAACGCGGGAGCAAACCGAAGACGTTGGGACATCCTCGGCCAGTCGGCGGACCTCAAGCGGGTTGATGCTGACCACGGATGAGAACATCATCGACATTGACTTCCAGGTTGTTTGGAACATCAACGATCCTGCGCTGTACCTGTTTAACTTGGCAGAGCCGCAGGAAACGATCCGGGCGGTCAGTGAATCTGCGATGCGCGAAGTGATTGCGCGTAATGAGTTGGCTCCGATCCTGAACCGGGATCGTCAGGTCATTGCTGACGAGACAGAGGCGCTGATCCAGCAAACTTTGGACGAATATGATGCGGGCGTGAATATCGTACGTTTGAACTTGGACAAAGCCGATCCACCTGCAGAGGTGATCGACAGTTTCCGTGAAGTTCAGGCAGCGGAACAGGAACGTGATCGCTTGCAGCGTCAGGCGGATGCCTATGCGAACCGGGTTCTTGCGGGTGCACGTGGTGAAGCGGCGCAGCTGCTGGAACAATCAGAAGCCTATCGTGCGGAAGTTGTGAACGGTGCCTTGGGTGAAGCGGCGCGTTTCACATCTGTTTTGACCGAATACGCAAAAGCGCCGGATGTCACACGCAAACGTTTGTATCTGGAAACCATGGAAGAGGTTCTTGGCCGAGTGGACAAGATCATCTTGGATGAAAATGCAGGAGGAGGCCAAGGCGTGGTCCCCTATCTTCCTTTGAACGAGCTACGCCGATCCGGAGGGTCCAACTAATGCGGTATCTTATCCCAATAGTTGCTATTGTCATTGCTGGCCTTGTGTCGTCGGTCTTTATCGTGGACGAGCGTGAAAAAGCGCTGGTTCTGCAGTTTGGTCAGATTGTGCGGGTAAAAGATGAACCCGGACTTGGGTTTAAATTGCCCCTGATTCAAGAGGTTGTCCGGTATGACGACCGGATCCTGGCTTTGGACACGGAAGCCACCGAAGTCACGCCATCCGATGATCGTCGTTTGGTTGTGGACGCGTTTGCGCGCTATCGCATTTCTGATGTGGTGCAATTCCGGCAAGCGGTGGGTGTCGGCGGTTTGCGCACAGCCGAAGACCGTTTGGAAGGCATTCTGAACCCGGCTATCCGGGCGGTTCTGGGTGCAGATGGTGTGACGTCGTCCACCATTCTGTCGGCAGATCGTGCGGAATTGATGAACCGCATCACCACGCAAGCTCGGGCGCAAGCGCTGCCTTTGGGTTTGGAAGTGATTGATGTGCGTTTGAAGCAAACCAATTTGCCGGAACAGAACTTGGATGCAACCTTTGCACGGATGCGTGCAGAGCGGGAACGGGAAGCTGCGGACGAAATCGCACGCGGTGAAGAAGCCGCACAACGGGTTCGTGCTCAAGCCGACCGGACCGTGGTTGAATTGACATCGGAAGCCACGCGCCAATCCGAGATCAATCGCGGTGAAGCAGATGCCGAACGCAACGCAATTTTTGCGGAAGCTTTCGGAGCGGACCCAGAGTTCTTTGAATTCTATCGCTCGCTTGCGGCGTATCAGCATTCTCTGCAGGGTAGTAACTCGACTTTGGTTCTTAACCCGAATTCCGAGTTCTTCAATTACCTGAAATCTGACCAGAGTGCCGGCAATTGAGTGTCATTCTGCTTGCCTTTGGGTTGGTGATGATTGTGGAGGGGCTGGCCTATGCGCTGGCCCCTTCGCTTGTGGAGCGGATGTTGGAAGCTTTGCGCACGTTGCCCGAAGGGGCCTTGCGTCAAATTGGGGCACTGGTTGTTGTGACGGGTTTGATCTGCGTCTGGGGTGCTTTCCAGCTGGGATTTTAGGATCGCCCGCGTGAGCTAAAGCTCACCCTACATGGTCAAATTACTGTGTTGCTGTTTTCTGGCAAATCGCTCTGAAGTGCCCGTAGGGTGAGCTTTAGCTCACGTTGTCGTCACACAGAGTTGAAACTTCTCGGTGTTAATCCATCTTTAATGTTGCAATGGTGCAAACCCATATGCACCTTACTCAGGAACCCCTGCATGTGAGCAGAGGGCGTAATACGCCCGGAAACAGACGATTTCAGGAGCTTTGACAATGAAGCCTCAGGTACGCGCAGTCGCGAAACCACTTCCCTCTACACAGACCATTCGGTTGATGTGGCTTGCCTTTTTGGCGACCGCTTTCCTGTTGGTGCAAGCTTTGGCCGCGCAGGCGCGCCCCGAAAGTTTGGCGCCATTGGCAGAGCAAATCAGCCCGTCTGTCGTGAACATTACCACGTCGACCGTGGTTGAAGGACGTACGGGACCGCAAGGTATCGTTCCGGAAGGGTCACCTTTCGAAGATTTTTTTCGCGAGTTCCAGGATCGCAATGAGCCGGGCGATCGCCCACGTCGCTCTTCTGCGCTGGGATCCGGTTTTGTCATCTCGGAAGATGGGTATGTTGTCACCAACAACCACGTGATTGAAGGTGCCGATGAAATTCTGATCGAGTTCTTCCCTGGAGACGGGCAGCCCAAGGAAAAGCTGGTCGCAAAGGTCATTGGAACAGATCCGAATACGGACATCGCCTTGTTGAAGGTCGAAGCAGACCAGCCGCTGCAGTTTGTGCCATTTGGTGACAGTGATTTGTCGCGGGTTGGTGACTGGGTTGTTGCGATGGGCAACCCGTTGGGGCAGGGGTTTTCTGTCTCGGCTGGTATCGTGTCGGCACGCAACCGCGCACTCAGTGGAACCTATGACGACTACATCCAAACAGATGCGGCCATTAACCGGGGTAACTCGGGTGGTCCTTTGTTCAACATGGATGGGCAAGTTGTCGGTGTGAATACCGCGATTTTGTCGCCAAATGGTGGATCCATCGGGATCGGCTTTTCCATGGCGTCAAATGTTGTGACGCGCGTTGTTGATCAGCTGAAAGAATTCGGCGAGACGCGTCGCGGCTGGTTGGGCGTGCGCATTCAAGATGTGGACCCGGATATGGTGGAAGCCATTGACGGTTTGGAAAGCGCCAATGGTGCGATGGTCACAGATGTTCCAGAAGGGCCAGCCAAAGAGGGCGGCATGGAATCTGGGGATGTTATCCTTAGCTTTGATGGTCAAGACGTTGCAGACACACGCGGATTGGTGCGTCAGGTTGGCAATTCCCCGGTCGGTAAAGCTGTGCGGGTTGTTGTGTTGCGCAATGGTAAAACGGAAACGTTGAAGATCACTTTGGGGCGTCGCGAAGAAGCGGAAGGTGCGGTTCCGGCGGCAGCGCCTGCCCCGGAAGAGGTGGAGCCTGAATCCAAAGAAGTTCTTGGCATGACATTGAGCCCATTGACCAATGAGCTGCGCGAACAGCTGGGCGTGGATGAAAAGACGGTGGGTCTGGCTGTTGTGAATGTTGATGAAACTTCGGAAGCCTATGAAAAAGGTCTGCGTGCAGGTGACGTGATCACGGAAGCGGGCCAGCAGAAGGTGGAAAGTATCAGTGTGCTGGAAACGCGGATCGAAGACGTAAAAACCGCCGGTCGCAAGTCGCTGCTGCTGCTGGTGCGTCGTGCGGGTGATCCACGTTTTGTGGCGCTTGGCCTAGGCTAAGGATTCCACCACGATGGTTTGGAAGAGGGCACCTTTGGGTGCCCTTTTTTGTTA
>CALHST010000045.1 GCA_938038825.1 uncultured Paracoccaceae bacterium
ATGATCGTCGTGCGATAGATGAATGCCGACACGCCCTATTCTCACTATGTCATGCGTTACACGCGGTGCGGTCAAGTAATGCACGCCCTGTGGTGTCAAACAGGGTCTTGTCGGTTCCAACAGCAAGTGATGCGCCCGCGATTTCCGAACCAGAAATCCGAATTTGCCCCAAATCGGACGTGGTCAGCGTGTCATCAACATCCACAGTAAAAGCAATCTCGGCACCAGCGGGGAAATTGGGTACCGACAAGGTAACCGAGCGCATCCCATCGGTCACATCTGGTGCGATTGGAACCAGATCAGCACCACGTACGAGTTCAAACGGTTGAAAGACGTCAACGCCAGCGCCTTCGGACGTGATGTCAAAGATCAACCCGGCCTTGCTGGTGGACAGATCCAACGTAATGCTCTGATCAGTCAGCGCGCAGGCCCCCGTGTTGATCAGCACAAAGCGGTCCTTGGGCGCACTTTCGATGAAGGCCACTTGGATATGGGCCATCGCGACCGATGTAGCGGTCAGTGTGATTGCGGTGGCGATAGCGGGGATGCGCATGGTGTGTCCTTTGCTCTGTTAGGGAAGGACCTAGCGCGCATTCCTGCATCGTCTACTCGTCATAAAGCCGATTTTTGTCGTTATGCTCCAACCGATCTTTCAGCGCATCCAGTGTGATGTCTGCTTTGCCGTGATCAATCAGCGCTTCGGCATAGGTGGGCAATCCGTCGGTAGAGGCCGCATCATCCGGCCGCCACAGACCCGAGCGAATGATCGCCTTGCCGCAATGATAAAACGCTTCTTCAACGTGCACGACCACAGCGAATTCAGGAACGCGGCCCTTGATCGCCATGCTTTCGCGCAAGGGGCCATCGCGCACCACTTGGGCAGAGCCGTTGACCCGCACCACTTCATTCCGGTTGGGTACCAGAAACACCAACCCAATGCGCCCGGTCTGCATGATGTTGAGAAACCCGTCAAAACGGTGATTGCCGGGGCGGTCCGGGATCGCCAATGTGTGCGGATCTAGCACACGTACAAACCCGGCCGGATCGCCTTTGGGTGACACATCCACGTTGCCAGACGCGTCATAGGTAGCCATCACCAGAAACGGGCTGCGCTCGATCCACACACGGCAATGATCATCGATGTGATCTATGATCTTACCGGGTTGCGACACGTGAATACCGGGCAAGACTGCACGAATGGCGTCTTCGGATGTCACAACGTCTGTTGGGGTATAGGGCATGGGGTGCTCCGCTGTGGTGCGTCAAAGGGTAACGCGGGGCGGCTTGCGGCCCGCATGTCTCACCCTGCCGTCTGGGATGCACTGACGCAATACTGACAGAACACAGCCAAACGTTTCGGCGGCCCAAAGGCTGTGTGTTTATGGCCAAGGCTACGCACCACCGGCGCGGGCCACCTAGGCGCCGTATGCTGCATTGGTTTTGCAGGAAAGAATGAGTGGCGGGAACCACCACAAGCGTGCGGTTCTCTCATTCCCGAGGACCTGTATGTACAGGTGGGCGCCAGGTAATCAGGCCAGGACCAGAACAGAGCCAGCTCCCTCGGAATTGCTTAAGGCCACCGGAATGCAACCGTCCACAGAAAAGGCAGAACCCGCCACGCCAACAGATAGGCTGCGCGGGCAGGTTCCACAAGGGGGCGTGAGCTGAAGCTCACCTTACATTGGACGTATCCGTAGGGTGTGCTTTAGCGCACGTTGCGTGGGTTCAGGCATCCGTCAAGTTGCGCAGTTCCAACAAGAAGCCGTGCCAACCTTTGTCCAGCGCAAGGATCAGACCGTACGCATCAGCGCCTTTCGGAAGGCCTGTATGCTCAAGGCTCAGGCGCACACCGCCGGGGGTATCGTCAATCCGCCATTCAACTGTGGTCATTTGACCGTTTAGCGGCCCGACTGAGAAATCCCATTTCATATAACGCGGCGGCTGCATCTCGAGCACTTTGCCAAAGCACATGCGCTCATCATCGTTTTGCGAGACCAAAGTAAACTCTGCACCGTCTTCCATCGGAGCAAGCGCAGGGTGGAACCATTTTCCAAGCAGATCAGGTTGCGTCAGGTGGTCCCACACAGTTTGGGCATCGCATGCTAAGTGTACCGATTTTTGAATTGTTGTTGTCATGATGGGTCTTCCTTTTCCAAAACGTCTTTTAAATTGGCCAAACGGTCATCCCAGAAGTGGTCAAAGAAGCTCAACCAATCCCGGATCGGCGCAAACCCGTCTGGATTCAGCGCATTATAGCGTTCTCGCCCTTGGGCCCTGACCGTGATCAGATGGCCGGCTTCCAGCACCGTGAGGTGTTTTTTGACCGCTGCGCGCGTCATGTCGAACTGGTCAGAGACATCGCCGATTGTCATGTCTTGATCTGCCAACATCGTCAAAATCGCGCGTCGGGTTGGGTCTCCTAGCGCGCGAAACGTTGTTTGAGACATTCGTTCCTCCTGAAGTGATACCAATTGGTGTCATATATATGAAACCGTTTGGT
>CALHST010000046.1 GCA_938038825.1 uncultured Paracoccaceae bacterium
TAAGTCGTGTCGCCCAAATACGTTGACCTAGTTCGCGACCACCGAGAAATTATAACGCAATCCAACAAATATAGCATCGCCGTCTTGATAATCATCTGCTGCGTCATCGTATTTCTGAACACGGTACTGGGCATAGGCTTGAAGGTTATCGCCAAGATGCTGAACCGCGGAGAGTGCGACAGATTCCGTTTTGCTGCCCGATCCATTGATGTCATTTCCTGAATAGAAATCTATGGAGAGCGCTGTCTTGCGGTTGTCGCCGAAGAAGGATCGTATGACACCGAACTTTGCGAAAATATACGACGCATCGGCGTCGTTACGGCCACCCGCCAGATGCACGTTAAAGCCAGAGTCGCGATGCAAAAGCCCCAGTGATCCGCCGACGAAATTCGTGGCCTGGCTGCGCCAATTGTAACCAATACCTGCCTGAAAATCGAAACCATCAAAAAGTTCATTATCGACGTATTTTACCGCAAGATCGGTATAATCTTGGCTATCCCCTTCGCGCAGGACCTCTTGCCCGTAGGCTGCAGAAACGGTGACGTTGTTGAACGTTGGCGTGTCATAGCGAAAGCGGAACCTGCGCGCGCCGTCAAAATCTGTCACAGCATTATTGAATCTGGTCGTCGACAGCGCGCCCGCCGTGTTGCGAAAGAACTGACCACCAGCCGAGCTTGCGATAAAAGCACCCGAGATGTTGGCCGTTCCCGACAGATCAAGGTAAGCGATTCCGTCTGTCGCCATGGATCCTTGACCCAGATAGAATGTGCCAGACGTGTCTGTCACTAATTTCAGGTCGACTTTGCGGATGTCCGTGGTGCCCCAATCAAAGCGGAAGTTGTTGCCATTTGGGATATTCGCGGCACTGGACTGCGTCGCCCCAAGAGACGTCTCAAGATTAAAGGACAGAACGCCGATTTGCGTCGAGGCTGATGTCCATGTCAGTCCAATCCGACTGTTAGAGTTGTTGTTGTCGACAAAGAAGGTCTCAGAAGACTCACCATCGTCATAGGCCAAAACCCCGAAGTTTAAATGGCCGTAGAAACGCAATCCTTGTTCAGCGACTACCGGTGCGGCCGCTAACGAAAAGCCAAAAATTGAAAGAACAAATACAGTTGAAATTCGTTGTGACATAATGGTCTCCGAAAAATATTGGAACGAAGTATGACGTGACGGGTCGACCATAGGTTACATATCTGCCTGATATCTGGGAACGAAAAAGATGAACGGCTATCTTTGGGATGCCAAAAAACAAACTATGGACTCGGGGAGACATCGGGTTAAGGTTTGGGGTGTGAAAGAACCAGTGAGTTGACTGCAATGGCAGACAATCGCCTGCAATCGTTGTGAATTACCGCCATTCCAAAGCCGAATTTTTTAAAGCAGGAGTCATCCAATGAGAGTTTCTCGACGGTCTTTTTTGAAATCCTCTGCAAGTGCTGCAATGCTGGGCATTGTTCCAAGTTTTGGGCATGCGGCAAAGGACCGAAACATCCAGTTCATTCCTCACGCAGGTCAAGCCGGAGCGTTTTGGGGGATGGTCGAAAAGGGTAAGCTGACCAAAGCGATTCCGCGTACAGAATTTGATCCGCGCCCGACAAAGATGATTTCAGAAGGGATTGTCAGCCGGACCTATCACAAGACGCGCGTGATGTACCCACATGTTCGCAAGTCTTACCTCGAAGGACTTGAAACTGGGGACACCAGGCCGGAGCTGCGTGCTAGGGACGAGTTTGTGCGGGTAGATTGGGATACAGCACTCGGTCTGGTGGGTAAGGCGCTTTTGGATACGATCGAAGAGCATGGCAACGAAGCGATTTTTTCGACGTCCTACGGCGGATGGGCGCATGGCGGCGTTCTCACACCAAACGTTTTGCAAGGGCGCTTTTTAAACCTGATTGGTGGCGCGTCGGTTACCGTCGGAGATTTCTCTGGCGGCGCGGGTCAAGTGATCATGCCGCACGTGCTGGGCGACATGGAAGTGTATTCGCGTCAAACCGCGTGGTGGCAGATCCTGAAGCATTGCGAGACGTTTGTGTTGATCGGAACAGATCCGCATAAAAACGGGCGCGCTGAAGGTGGCACAACAGACCACTCGATGTTCCCGCGCTGGGAAATCATCAAAGAGGCGGGCGTCAAATTCATCTCGATCAATCCGCAACGCACGACGACGGATGAGTGGCTGCGGGCGCAGTGGCTAAAAATCATTCCGAACACAGATACAGCCTTGTTCCTGGCGATGAGCCAACACGTCTATCAAAACAAGTCATACGATAAAAAATTCTTAGAAACCTATACGGTGGGTCACGAGACGTTCATCGACTATCTGACGGGCAAAACGGATGGGCAGGTCAAATCGCCTGAATGGGCGGAAAAGATAACAGGGATCCCCGCCAACCGCATCCGCGCGTTGGCCAATCGTTGTGCGAGAACACGGACGCAGTTTGCGGGGTCATGGGCGATCCAACGCGCGCAACATGGTGAAATGCCATATTGGGCTATTACGGCCTTTGCTGCAATGACAGGCCAGATCGGATTGCCAGGGGGCGGCGTTGGGTTCTCGTGGCATTGGGGACAGGGTGGGGCGCTGTTTGCTCAGGCCCGGGCACCCGGTGGTTTGCCACAAGGTCGAAATCGTGTCGTAGGAATATGTCCGGCGTCTCGCCTGAACGAAATGCTGCTGAATCCGGGCAAAGAGTTCACGCGCAATGGTGGCACGTTCAACTTCCCAGACGTGCACATGATCTATAACTCGGGCAATAATTTTGGTTCGCACCAGCAAGATACCAACGAATTGCTACGCGCGATGCAAAAGGTCAAAACAGTTGTGTGTCA
>CALHST010000047.1 GCA_938038825.1 uncultured Paracoccaceae bacterium
GCACCACACGCGATCAAAAGAATGCGGCCTTGCCCCAAAGGAGCAAGGCCGTTTTCTGTCAGCTCTGAATCGCCAGGTATCATAACGATCCGCTAGGCGTTCATCTGGTTATGTTTGCGCGACACGTATTCCTTGGCGGTTTCCACCGCCACCGCGGCATCACGACAATAGGCATCCGCCCCGATGGCTTTGCCGAACTCTTCGTTCAACGGCGCGCCGCCAACCAGAACGATATAATCATCGCGGATCCCTTGTTCGATCATCGTGTCGATCACCACCTTCATATACGGCATTGTGGTGGTCAAAAGGGCAGACATCCCAAGAATATCGGGGCCTTCCTTTTCGATCGCCTCAAGGTAGTTTTCCACGGGGTTGTTGATGCCAAGATCAACCACCTCGAAACCAGCACCTTCCATCATCATCGACACAAGGTTTTTGCCAATATCGTGAATGTCGCCTTTGACCGTCCCGATCACCATTTTACCCACGCGCGGGGCACCTGTTTCGGCAAGCAACGGCTTTAAGATGTGCATGCCACCTTTCATCGCGTTGGCAGCCAAAAGCACTTCTGGGACAAACAGGATACCATCGCGGAAATCGTTACCAACGATGGTCATGCCGCCGACCAAGGCTTCGGTCAAAACCCGGTAAGGGGCCCAATCGCGCCCAAGCAAAATATTCACGCCTTCTTCGATCTCTTCTTTGAGACCGTCGTAAAGATCGTCAAACATTTGCTGGACAAGCTCCTCGTCATCCAATTCGGATAGGATGATGTCGTCTTCTTCATCGGACATGAGGTCGTTCCTTTATGCAGCCCTTCTTCGGGGCGTGGGTGTTGTCCTTTCGGTCTTCGAACAGGTTTCAATCGAACACTAATCAGTATGCGACATGTCTGTGCCAAGGGCGACGAAATTGATCACGACCCTATGAAATTAAAGCGATTTTGCAAGTGCAGAATATCTCTTGCTTTGCCTTTGTTCCTTATTTGTTCTAATATTTTCCAAATGACGCAAATAAAAGACCTTTCAATTCCCGGACGCGCCGCACTGTCGAATGACACGGGGCGTTTTGAAGCTGTTCGAAGTGAGGATGTGGATGATGGCTGGGGTGGCGATGCCGCTGCAGATCCCCGAATTGTCACCGAAATCCGAGAGGAACTTGCGCGTTCGATCATCAGTTACAACAAATCGCCGGATCTGCCATTTGATCGTTCGATTAATCCATATCGTGGGTGTGAACATGGGTGCATCTACTGCTTTGCGCGCCCAAGTCATGCCTATCTGGGCATGTCGCCGGGGTTGGACTTTGAAACAAAATTGATCGTGCGTCCGAATGCGGCAGATGTCTTGCGCAAACAATTGGCGTCGCGCGCTTATTCTGTTGCAGTCATGGCGATGGGGACAAATACGGATCCCTATCAACCCATTGAAAAGAAATGGGGTGTTACCCGCGCGTGTTTGAAAGTGCTGGCCGAAACGCGCCATCCCGTTGCGATTGTTACCAAAGGTACTTTGATTGAGCGTGATATCGACATTTTGTCCGAGATGGCGGCTCAAGGCTTGGCGCGTGTCGGTGTGTCGATCACGACGCTGGACGCAAAACTAAGCCGCAGGATGGAGCCTCGGGTGCCAAGCCCGGAACGGCGGTTAAAGATGATCGAACGATTGTCTCGTGCTGGCATCGAAGTGCGTGTGATGGCGTCCCCGATGGTGCCCTCTATGACGGATCCGGAACTGGAAGCGATCCTGAAGGCGGGGCGCAACGCGGGGGCAAGTCATGCCAGTTGGATCATGCTGCGTCTGCCACGCGAGGTGTCCGGGTTGTGGAAAGAGTGGTTGACGACACATTACCCAAACAAAGCCAATCGCGTGATGTCCCGCTTGCGCGAGATGCACGGTGGGAAAGAGTACGACGCAGAATGGGGTCGCAGAATGCGCGGCGACGGGCACTATGCCGAAATGATCCAGATGCGGTTCGACCTCGCGTGCAAACGCTTTGGCTTGGGACAATCCGCTCCGGCACTGCGCACAGACCTTTTCAGGCCGCCACACAAGGACGGCCGTCAATTGTCTTTGTTGTAAGTGGAGCTGCGTTAGGCTGCAGCACGTTTCGCACGGCGGCGTCCACGGGATTCCCGTTTGGGCGCGACATGATCGCCTGTTCCGTCATTGTCAGAACTGAATGCACCCAAAGCGTCCACAATAGCCTCTAACGTTGGGCGGGGCTGGGCAGGGCGTTCATCAAGGGCTGCGCGCATATGCTCAAGGTGAATGGGCATTGTTCCGCAGCAACCACCAACAATCCGGGCACCACTGTCACGCGCCATAATGGCGTAATCCGCCATCAGCTCTGGTGTGCCATCATAATGGATGTGGCCATCGACATATTTCGGAATCCCTGCATTGCCTTTTGCAATGATGGGCCGTGATGGACCAGCCGCGGCCAACCCTTGCACGGTGCGCAACAAATCCGACGCACCCGTGCCGCAGTTGGCGCCAAAGCCAATCGGTGGATTGGGAAGGTCTTCGACCAACCGCACAAAATCGGTGCTTGTGACGCCCATCATGGTGCGCCCGGCTGTGTCAAAGCTCATGGTGCCGCACCAGTCGATGCCCGCCAAGGCAAACCCTTCGGCTGCCGCGCGGAATTCTTCAGGGGCACTGATCGTTTCCAGCCACGCAACATCCGCGCCGCCTTCCTTCAGACCGTCTGCTGTTTCGTGAAACATCTCAACAGCCAGCGCATGAGACAACGCGCCAACAGGT
>CALHST010000048.1 GCA_938038825.1 uncultured Paracoccaceae bacterium
CAGCAAGTTTTTTGAAATCGAACTGCAGTCTGACGCGCAACGTGAACAGGCCCTGCGTCGCTTTGCCGAAGCGGGTGCAAACCCAATCGTTATGGCAGGTTTTGCTTTTGCAGACGCTCTGGGCCAAGTGGCACCAGATTATCCTGACACAAAATTCGCAGTCATCGACGTAAACTGGTTGGACCTGCCCAATGTACGCGGCATCGGCTTCGCCGAGCATGAAGGATCATACCTAGTTGGTATGATGGCCGGTCAGGCATCCAAATCCGGCACCGTCAGCTTCATCGGCGGCATGGACATTCCATTGATCCGCAAATTCGCTTGCGGATATGCGCAAGGTGTAAAAGCGGTAAACGCGGACGCAACTGTAATTGCCAACATGACAGGCACGACGCCAACCGCTTGGAATGACCCGGTAAAAGGCTCTGAACTGACAAAAGCGCAAATCAGCCAAGGATCTGACGTTGTGTTTGCAGCGGCGGGTGGCACCGGTGTTGGCGTTCTGCAAACAGCCGCAGACGAAGGCATTCTGTCCATCGGTGTTGATGCAAACCAGAACTACCTGCATTCCGGCAAAGTTCTGACATCCATGCTGAAACGTGTTGATAACGCGGTTTATGAAGCATTCAAGCAAGGCGCTGATCTGGAAACCGGCAACTTCACCATGGGCGTGTCCAATGGTGGTGTTGGCTATGCGCTGGACGAGCACAATGCCGAATTGGTCAGCGATGACATGAAAGCAGCCGTGGATGCCGCATCTGCAAAAATCGCAGGCGGTGAGTTGTCTGTGCATGACTACACATCTGATGACAGCTGCCCAGTGCTGAACTTCTAAGCACTGAAGCGAGTTTCAATTTCGGGCTGTGCGATATCCTTCGCGCAGCCCGTTTTTCTTTGTTGCTGGGGTATATCCTCCGAGAATATGTAGCGTCCTAGTGCTGATCCTTTAGGCAAACGGCACTATGGGCACCGCTCAAGCCTTCATGAATTGCCCTTTGCACAAGACATTCCACGGTAAAAACGTCACTTCGGGGCTGGGCAAAGCGAAAAAGCTCTGCAAAAGTGGCGGACTAAATTAAGTGAGTGGGGACTCAAGACATGGCAGTGCCAGCGATTGAGCTTAAAGGCATATCCAAAGCCTTCGGGCCGGTTCAAGCCAACAAAGACATTTCGATTTCTGTTATGCCGGGCACCATTCACGGGATCATCGGCGAAAACGGCGCGGGCAAGTCCACGCTGATGTCGATCCTGTATGGATTTTACAAAGCAGACGCGGGTGAGGTGTTCATCTCAGGTCAGAAAACCCAGATCCCCGACAGTCAGGCTGCTATCGCCGCAGGCATCGGCATGGTGTTCCAGCATTTTAAGCTCGTCGAAAACTTTTCGGTTCTGGAAAACATCGTGCTGGGCGCAGAAGACGGATGGAAACTGGGACCCTCACTTACCAAGGCGCGCAAAATCCTCAAGTCGCTGTCAGACGAATATGAACTCAAGGTCGATCCCGACGCCATTATCGAAGACATTGGCGTGGGCATGCAGCAGCGGGTGGAGATCCTCAAAGCGCTCTATCGTCAGGCCAATATCCTGATTCTGGATGAACCCACCGGCGTTCTGACTCCTGCTGAGGCAGACCAGCTGTTCCGCATCCTTGGACGCCTCAAGGAAGAAGGTAAAACCATCGTCCTGATCACACATAAACTGCGTGAAATCATGGATATAACGGACACGGTTAGCGTGATGCGGCGCGGTGAAATGACCGCCACTGTCAAGACTGCGGAAACCTCCCCCGAACAACTCGCCGAACTTATGGTTGGCCGCAAAGTGCTGCTGCGCGTCGACAAAAAGCCGCCCCAAACCGGTAAGGTCATTTTGGACGTCCAAAACCTGCGCGTTGTGGATGACAAAGGCGTTGAACGTCTGCGGGGCATTGATCTGCAAGTTCGGGCTGGTGAAATCCTTGGCATCGCCGGGGTCGCAGGCAATGGCCAATCTGAACTGCTGGAAGTGCTGGGTGGCTATGCGGATGGTACCGGCAATATCACGGTAAATGGCCAAGCCTTAGATCTCACCGGAAAACTGTCCGACGGGCAATCGCGCCGCGCAGCAGGGATCGCACACGTCCCCGAAGACCGGCAGCGCGAAGGTCTGATTATGGACTACGCGGCTTGGGAAAACACTGCGTTTGGATACCACCACGATCCCGCCTATCAATCCGGCATGCTGATGGATAACGCCGCCATCCGCGCAGATACCGAAGCCAAAATGGAACGTTTCGATGTGCGCCCGCCCAATCCAAAACTAGCCGCCAAGAACTTCTCTGGTGGCAATCAGCAAAAAATCGTCCTCGCGCGGGAAATCGAACGCAACCCTGATCTGCTGCTGATTGGCCAACCCACCCGGGGGGTCGATATCGGTGCCATCGAATTCATCCACCAGCAAATCGTCGCCCTGCGCGACCAAGGCAAAGCCATCCTGCTGGTCAGTGTCGAGTTGGAAGAAGTTCTGTCACTCGCGGACCGCATTGCCGTCATGTTTGATGGTCGCATCATGGGCGAACGCTTGCCCAACGACACTGACGAAAAGGAACTGGGCCTCTTGATGGCAGGCATGACCGGTGAGGCTGCCTGATGCGCGCCCACATTCCTTTCCTTGAAATCACCTCGAAGCAGCGGACACAGCCCGCGGGAACACGCGCGCCAAACGTACTCCACCAACAGAAAGACCCCATGTCATGGACGTGATGCCCAAATGGGCCGAGGTTGTCCTCGTCCCCCTGATCTCCCTCCTTTTGGCTGCAATTCTGTCCGCTCTGGTGATCCTGGGCATTGGCGAAGACCCATGGGAAGCCGTCACGATCATGGTCAAAGGGTCCATCGGGAACTCTTATGGCTGGGGTTACACACTGTATTACGCCACCAACTTCATGTTCACTGGCCTTGCCGTGTCTGTCGCCTTCCACGCCCGCATGTTCAACATCGGCGGCGAAGGCCAAGCGATGCTGGGCGGGCTTGGTGTGGCCCTTGTCTGCCTCATGATCCCGTGGCCGCATTGGTCTATCGCGTTGATATTTGCAATGTTAGGCGCGGCTGCCTTTGGTGCGTTTTGGGCCGCAATCCCTGCATGGTTGCAAGCCAAACGCGGCAGCCATATCGTGATCACCACCATCATGTTTAATTTTATCGCCGCCGCGGTTCTGAACTATATGCTGGTCAACGTATTGCGCCCCCAAGGGGCCATGGACCCCGCCACAGCCCGCTTCCCTGAGACAGTAAACCTGCCGGGTATTCACGACATTCTTGCCCTCGTTGGCATCCCCTTTTCTAAATCTACGCCTGCCAATATCTCACTCTTTATCGCCATCATCGCCTGCGTGCTGATCTGGTTTTTGATCTGGCGCACCCGTCTGGGCTATGAAATTCGCGCCTTTGGCCTGTCCGAAACGGCCGCCCGGTATGCCGGTATTTCCAGTGTCAAAATCACTATGGTTGCCATGCTGATTTCTGGCGGTTTGGCAGGCCTTATGGCGATCAACAACGTCATGGGCGAAGCCGAACGCCTCGTTCTGAACGCCACCGAAGGCGCGGGCTTCATTGGCATCGCGGTTGCGCTTATGGGGCGCTCACATCCCTTTGGCGTATTTTTGGCCGCCATCCTCTTTGGGTTTCTCTACCAAGGCGGCGCGGAGCTGGCTCTTTGGACATCCATTCCCCGCGAACTCATCGTCGTGATCCAAGCCCTTGTGATCCTGTTCACGGGTGCACTCGACAATATGGTGCGCATGCCGCTGGAAAAACTCTTCCTCGCCACCCGCCGGAAGGGAGCTTAATCCATGGATTTCCTGACCCTTATCCAAATCCTTGACAGCACCGTGCGCTTGGCCACACCGCTGCTCCTCGCTTGCCTGGCAGGTCTTTTCTCAGAACGTGCCGGCATCTTTGACATCGGGCTCGAAGGCAAAATGCTCATGGCCGCTTTCTTTTCAGCCGCCGTGGCAGCAGCCAGCGGCAATGTCTGGCTTGGTCTCCTCGCCGGCATCGCTTCGTCTATGGTGCTCTCCGGCTTGCACGGGCTGGCCTCAATCACGTTCCGTGGCAATCAGCTGATTTCCGGCGTGGCCATCAACTTCCTTGCCGCAGGCATGACCGTCCTGATCGCACAAGACTGGTTCCAACAAGGCGGACGCACCCCGTCCTTGATTGGCGCAGGCCGCTTCGAACCCGTCACCTTGCCCTTCGCTGGCGCCATTGCCGACACACCGTTCATAGGGCCGATCTACGCTGAACTCATCTCCGGCCATTCGATCCTTGTCTACATCGCCTTCCTTGCGGTACCCGCCACATGGTGGATCCTCTACCGCACCCGCTTTGGCTTGCGCCTGCGCGCCGTGGGCGAAAACCCAGCGGCTGTGGACACCGCTGGCGTCTCCGTTGTTGGCCTCAGATACGCCGCTGTGGCCATCTGCGGTATCTTGTGTGGTCTTGCGGGTGCCTACCTTGCAACGGCCTTGCAAGCCGGCTTTGTCAAAGACATGTCCGCTGGGCGCGGCTTTATCGCCCTGGCCGCTCTCATCTTTGCAAAATGGCGCCCCTGGTATGCCCTTTGGGCCTGCCTGCTCTTTGGTCTCTTCAGTGCCATGGA
>CALHST010000049.1 GCA_938038825.1 uncultured Paracoccaceae bacterium
ACGACCAAAGCACAGGCAGGCAAAGCCTCTGTGTTGGAAATACAATTTGCAGATGGTCGTTTGTTGGTGTCAGGGGATGCAAAGCCGGCACCCGCGCGAAAACCCAAATCACCGCCGCCCGATCAAGGCAGCCTGTTCTAAGACGACGCGTGAGCTAAAGCTCACCTTACGGGACGCTCAAACCGGTTGAATAACACTGTAGGGTGAGCTTTAGCTCACGCGTCGTTAGACACCAATCTCTGGCCCGAGACAGACCATCTCTTCCCCCAAATCCTGGGCTTCGTATAGTTCAGGAAGTGCATTGTCGCCGCGAAATTCTGCAACAAGCCCTTGTGGTCCTTGCTGAAACATCCAGCATTGCGGACCAGCCCCACCATCATAGACAAAGCAGATTTCGGGGCCGTCTTCGTACCAGTAGCCTTCCTGACATTGTCCATCCAGGAACGACCAGCGCACCCGGCGGTTTGGCAGATATTCTTCGGCACCATAAGCTTTGCCACTTTGCCCAAAGAACAGGGTTTTCCCCTGAGTATAGGCATCAAATTCATCTGCGGACATGGGTTCTGCCGCCCAAGCGGGCGCCGCAAAACCAAGTGCAATGGAAAATAGGACATGTTTCATGATCCAATCATGCGTCGAAATACACCGGACTGCCAGACCTGTTGGATAGGTTACGGCGCGTTTGTGCGCATCCTGTCCATGACACGCCCATCCATCACGCGATGCCAAATGGGCGGCAGCAACGCCAAAACGGCCATTGTTGGTAGCGCATGGGGCAGGATGGGCATTGTGTCACCCTGTAGTCGCAAATCGGGAAACGCGCGTGACGGGTGTGCGTGATGATCGGAGTGACGCGGCGCGTTCAACATCATCGCACCAGAATACCACTGCGGTGCATTCCAACTGTGTTGTGGGCCCATGGGCTCTCGCCGACCGTTAGCCTTTGTGTGGCGCAAAAGGCCGTAATGTTGCACATAATCAGAGAGATACAGCTGGAATTGTGCATAGAACGCGATCAGGAAAAGAGCGATGAGGCCCGAAAATCCACCCAATGCCCATGCCCCGAGACCGGCTGCCAACGCACCAGCGTTATACCACACATACGGGTGCCAGGACCGAATGCCGTCAGAGCGCTGTTTTGCGCGCAGCACGTCTTCGGCCTGCTTTCCAGCCTGATAACTTTGCGGCCATGCGCGCAGAAAAAACCGCCAGAAGCCCTCGCCAAAGCGGGCGGTGTTTGGATCATCCAATGTTGCAGCATGGACGTGATGCACCCGCATATGTGCTGACGTGTGGTGACCAAACAGGACGGAACAATAGATCGCGATTCCCAGGCGACGGGGCAAGCGATTGGAATTGTGTATCAATTCATGGGCATTGGAATTGCTGATTTGCCCAAAATAAAGTCCAGCACCCGCGATCATCACCACTGTGTTTGCCCAATTCAGATGGTCTGGACGCGCGATCGACCACAGTGTTAGGCACCACAAAGTTGTGTGCGCGCAGGCTTGCAAGACAGAGACCCAAAGCCCTGATTTCCCTTGGATGTTTGGCCGGATGGGGGTTTGTAAACGGTCCAGCCAAAAGACCAAGGCTGTCATGGATAGCAGGCCAAGCACAGGCCAAAACCCGCCCCAAAGAGCGCCCAGTGCCAAAAGCATGGCTGGCGTCAGGCTTGCGAGGGCGAACCAAATCACATGGGCTTCCTTTCGTCGCGCCAATTGCGCGTCGCATACTGCGGGCACGGTGTCTAAGGTGATGAGCTTAAGATTTCATATCGGAAACGCAAAGCCATTCTATCACACGCAAACTGCTCTCAAATGTCGTTTTTTGCGTGTGACACCCTGCGCGGCATTGATAGCGTGCGGCCAAGTTGATCACATGAGGTTCCAAATGGCGTTGGATGAGCGAAAAGGTGTCTGGAAATCAGGCAAAGGTAAAGGGCGCCACACGCCAAAGGGCCGTCAGGTCGAGGATCAAGCGTGGGACGATGTGCGTGGCTTGCTGGGCGATCAGCCTCGGCGACGGGATCTGCTGATCGAGTTTTTGCATCTGATCCAAGATGAATACGGCCATCTCAGCGCAGCGCATCTGCGCGCCTTGGCGGAAGAAATGCGCCTGTCGATGGCAGAGGTTTATGAAGTTGCGACGTTCTATGCACATTTCGATATGGTCAAAGAGGGCGAGACGCCTCCGCCTGCATTGACGATCCGTGTGTGCGATTCGTTGTCTTGTGAGTTGGCCGGCGCGCAGCAGTTGAAAGCAGCATTAGAGGGCGGCTTGGACGCGGAGAAAGTGCGCGTTGTGCGTGCGCCGTGCATGGGGCGTTGTGATACGGCCCCAACGTTGGAGATTGGTCACAACCATATCGACCACGCGACATTGGAAAAAGTCGAAGCTGCGATCGCGGCTGATGACACACATGCTCACATGCCGGATTATGAAACACTGGACGCGTATCGGGTTTCGGGTGGCTATGACGCTTTGGTCAAACTGCGGGCCGCGGGCAATTGGGAAGAAGTGCAAGAGCAGATCTTGGCCTCTGGCCTGCGCGGTCTTGGTGGGGCTGGGTTCCCATCGGGGCGCAAGTGGGGCTTTGTTCGCGCCAATGCGGGTCCACGCTATCTGGCTGTTAACGGGGACGAAGGCGAACCTGGAACATTCAAGGATCGCTACTACTTAGAGCGTGTTCCTCATCTGTTTCTCGAAGGCATGTTGATCGCGGCATGGGCGGTCGAGGCGGATACCTGCTTTATCTACATGCGGGACGAATACCCGGCTGTACTGGAAATTCTGCGCCGTGAGATCACGGCACTGGAAGAGGCGGGTTTGGTCGAAAAAGGATACATCGACCTGCGCCGCGGTGCGGGAGCCTATCTCTGCGGCGAAGAAAGCGCGATGATCGAAAGTATCGAAGGCAAACGCGGTATGCCGCGTCACCGCCCGCCTTTTGTGGCGCAAGTCGGACTCTTTGGTCAGCCGACGCTGGTGCATAACGTGGAAACGTTGCATTGGGTCGCCAAGATTTGCCGCGAAGGGCCAGAATGCCTGTCGTCGACTGAGAAGAACGGTCGCAAAGGGCTGCGCAGTTTTTCAGTATCGGGGCGTGTAAAGGCTCCGGGTGTTTACCTGATGCCAGCAGGATCCACGATGGAAGACATCATCGAGGCGTCTGGTGGTACGCTGGATAGCCACGTGTTCAAAGCCTATCAACCGGGCGGACCCTCTGCTGGATTGTTGCCTGCGTCGATGGCCGACATTCCGATGGATTTCGACATGCTGCAAAAACACGGCACGTTTATTGGATCAGCTGCGATTGTGGTTCTGTCGGATCAGGACAGTGCGAAGGGTGCTGCGCTGAACATGCTGCGCTTCTTTGAGGATGAAAGCTGTGGCCAATGCACACCGTGCCGCGTGGGTTGCGAAAAGGCCGTGAAACTGATGCAGGCGGATCGTTGGGATCAACCGTTGCTGGAAGAGCTTTGCACCGCCATGGCTGATGCGTCGATTTGCGGATTAGGGCAGGCAGCACCAAACCCGATCCGGCTTACAATGAAGCATTTTCCCGACGAAGTGTGATATAAGGCGGGCATGACCCGCCAATATATTTTTCGCTTCGTCTTTTCCTTGGCTGCTTTGGCTGTGCTTGGGGCTTATATTTTTGGCCCCGAGGTTCTGGCAAAACGCTTTGATACCATGGCGTTGGGGCTGTTGGGCCTGGCGGCTTTGCCTTGGCTGGGTGCCTTGGTCGAAGAGTTCAAGATAGGCGGCGTCGAGGCAAAACTGCGCGCGATCCGCGAAGAAGTTGCCGAAGCGGGTGATGCAGCCACAGATGCCCGCGAAGTTGCGGAAGAACTCGCTCTGACGCGCTTGGCATCAACAAACGTCCCGGACGATCCATTTGTCATGGATGATCCACTCATGCGTGATTTAGAACCCATGACGCGGCTTGTGAAACCGCAACCTCTGGCTGGTACGGAACCTCAGTCAACGCTGGAACAGTTGGCACACACTTATGTTTCGCTGCGCGAATCTATGACATCTAGTGCTGCCCGTACGGCGCGTATGACGTCCCTCTTTGCGGAAATGCAAACAGCGGCTGGCAAGCTGGGCGGAGATGACATTACGATGCTGCAATGGTTGCAAAGCGATGATGCGGGTCATCAACTGGCCTCCATAGCATGGTTGCGAAACTTCCCTGCCGCGGTTGTACCCTCGCGATATGTGGATTTGATCGAGAGGGCGACGCAGCCTTTCGTTCAATATTGGGCGTTGCGGGCCTTGTCAGGGCGACTGTCGGCGTTGGGATTAGACGAGTTTTCCATTGCGGATCGCGTTGCGCTCAAGGAATTTGAATCGCTCATGCGGGCAGGAACAGACCGCCATGCACAAATTCGCCGCATCAACCGCAAACTCTCGGGGCGCACGCCGCTCTAG
>CALHST010000050.1 GCA_938038825.1 uncultured Paracoccaceae bacterium
GCGGTCAAAACGGGTTCAATGCCTGCAAACACTTCCCCATGCGCTTTGATAAATCCCGAAGCGTGGGACATGTCTGTCAGATAGACACGCACGCGTCCGACATGGCGCAAATCGGCACCGACGCCTCGCAATGCCTTTTGGATACGCTGAAGGATAAAGTGTGTTTGTGCATAGGCATCATAAGGCGCGTGGATCTTGCCAGTTGGTTCAATCGCTGTGGTGCCCGCGACCCAGACATGATCGCCCATCCTTTTGGCGCGGGAATAGTTGCCAATTTCTTCAAATCGCCCGCCGCCTTTGACCGTTTGAATGCTCATAGGCCTAACCGCGTACGGATTGCGTTTGCGGCAGTGTGCAACGCGGTGCGTTCACCGTCTGTGATCCGCAATTCTTCGACCGAGATTAAACCGTTCACCCCCAAATGCGCCGGCACGCCCAGCACCACACCGTCAATGCCATATTCCCCGGCGAGCATGACCGAGACGGGCACAGGGCCGCTGCGCGCGCCCCGAATGTGGTCGATCACTTCTATAGTGGCATGGGCCGGCGCCAAAGTGGCCGAGCCCGATTTTTTTAGCGCAACGACCTGTCCGCCGCCTGTGATTGCATCCTTCACACAAGCGTCGATTTGATCAGGGCTTAGAAACACATCCAACGGGCGACCCTTGATCGTGGCACGCGACGGGATGGGGGCCATTTCGTCGCCGTGGCTGCCCAACGTAATGGCATCAACATCTGCAGGCGACACACCCGCAGCACGCGCCAAGGCATGACGGAACCGCGATGAATCAAGCGTGCCTGCCATCCCAAGTACACGTTCGCGAGGAAAGCCGGTCGCACGCAGCATTTCAACAGTCATTTCATCCAACGGATTAGTGACCACAATCACGATGGCATTGGGCGCTTCTGATCGGATCGCCTCCCCCGCTTGTCGGATAACCCGCGCGTTTACATCAATCAAATCTGCGCGCGTCATACCGGGAGAGCGGGCGCGCCCCGCTGTGACAACAACCACGTCTGCCCCGGCAACAAGGTTCAAGGTTTCGCCACCCACGCACCGCCCGGCAGCCCCTGTGATCCCACTGGTGTGGTTCAAATCCAACGCCGTGGCCGCGGCCATGCCCGGCGCAATATCAATCAGCGTGATGTCTTCTGCGATGTCGTGCATGGCGGCCAAATGGGCCACATTGCCGCCAACCCCACCTGCCCCGATCAGCGCCAGCTTGCCCAGTCGTTGCGCTTTGCGCGGCTGCCGGGATGGCGCGACCCATTTGGGGGATCGGCGATACAGGGACCTGCGCATCGACACCGCCCCATCGGTGCGCGGAGGTGCAGGCATGTCAACAGGGCCATCAACCAGTTTCAGACCCAAACGTTCTGCGGAGTCCTTGGCCAAGGCTGTAACAATATCGCCTGGCATTACTTCGACGATCAACCGCCCACGGCGGCGCGCGTCTTCAATGGCCTCGGCCCCAATGACGCGCGGGGTGCTCATTCTGTGCGACCCTCGACAGCCTCAACTGCATTTACGGCAGCTTCGACCCCGGCTTTGACGGAATTTTCGGACCCCGAGATGAACAAGCGCCCAAAACGGCCGACTGCGCGCACCTCAATAATGTCGATTTCCGCAGCTTTTTCCGCCTCGTTCGCCGCAATCGAGATATAGGCCGCCGGCGCGCATTCGATAATGCCCAGTGTTTGCCCCGGAACAAGCAGTGACCCTTTGCGCCATTTGTTCAGCAATTGTGCCTGATACGGCTCAACCGAGGTGATGATTTGCGTGGACGTGATCGCAGGCTTCAACCGATCCGACATGGACGCGCCGAGTTCTTCCAACATGGCATCTCGCGCGGCAGACACTTCTGCATTTGACGGGGAACGCAGGATGAAAAAGCCAAATTCGCGTTCCACCAATTGCGACGTTGCCTCGACACTTGATGCTTTCAGCGCGCGGTCAATCAACGAAAACACACCATTGCCGGGCGCAAATTCTCCGATCAGCACAGTGTCGCCGGACAAAGGCACCGACCCTTGCACAGTTGCGCCATTATAAGCGGCAAATTTCGGTTGCAGATTGTCGATCTGCATCAGCGCGCGAATGGTGATCTCGCTCATTCACCGTACTCCTTGTAGATATCTCGCCATGGGCGGCTTTCGTAGGCCACTCGTTTGATGTTGATCAAATGCAATGCCGTGACGTTGTCTGATGTGATCGAGCCCGACCATGTGCCAGTGCCCAACATGAAGGACGGTTCCAGATCTGTGGAATAGCCCATGCCGCCCATGATGGCCGGGGTGTTGACCAGAACGCGTCCTGTGGGAATGCTGGCGAATTTGGCGACAATCGTCGGATCATCTGAATGCACAACCGAAGAATGCCCCCAACCTTCAAAGCGCGCAATGCTGTGGGCCAACTCGATACCATGGTCAGAGTTCTTGGCTTCGTAAAACGCAAGAACCGGGTTCAGTTTTTCTGCCGATAAGGGGCGATGCCACCCGATTTCGGTTTCTTCGCTGACCAAACACCGGGTACGCGGCGGGATCGAAAACCCGGCGGCGTCTGCCAACGCCTGCGGCGACTGACCCACCTTGTCAGGATCCATCGCTTGGGGCCCTTTAAAGATCACCTTGGCCAATCTGTCTGCTTCAGCAGGGGCGCAGAAGTAAGCTCCCTTTAACTTCATCTCGTGGCGCAGGTCACGCGCCACTTCAGGGTCTGCGATCACCGCTTGTTCGCTTACGCATGCCGTGCCGTAATCGAAACATTTCGAGGTCACGATCATTTCAGCGACTTCGCCAATGTCCTGCTTTTTGGATTTGTGCACATAACACGGCACATTCCCCGCCCCGACTGCCAATGTTGGCTTACCCGAAGAATAGGCCGCCTTAACCATCGCGGGGCCACCTGTCGCCATCACAACTGACGTGCGCCGGTGCTTCATCAATTCAGCCGTGCCTTGGATCGTCACTTGGTCCATGCATTGGATCAATCCTTT
>CALHST010000051.1 GCA_938038825.1 uncultured Paracoccaceae bacterium
CATGTTAGCGATAACGGAGACACCGCAATGAGCACCGTAAAAACCATGCTGGACGGCACCACTGTGATCCCAGTTCTGGCGTTCACCGAAGTTGCGCCCACATTGCGCATGATCGAACGGATGCTGGGAGCAGGCTTGAAAGTCATCGAACTCACGCGCCGCTCGGACGTGGCCCGCGAAACCCTGCGCGAAGCCAAAAAAGCCTTTGGCGCAGAGGCCATTGTGGGCATGGGGACCATTCTAAACCCGACACAATTGCAAGAAAGCATTGACGACGGCGCGGATTTTGGCGTGTCCCCCGGGCTGACACCAGACCTCTTGGGAGCAATCAAAGCCAGTGGCCTACCGTTCCTGCCCGGCACCTCGACGGTGTCCGAAGCCATGACCGCATCTGCTGCGGGGTTTGACGTGCTCAAGTTTTTCCCTGCAGGCCAATCGGGCGGACCGGGATACCTGAAAGCAATGGGCGCCGTTCTTCCCGATGTGATGATTTGCCCGACCGGCGGCGTGTCCGAAACCAATGCCAAAGATTATTTAGCGCTGCCCAATGTCATTTGCGTCGGAGCGAGCGCCTTGTCCGCACCCGCCAGTGCAGACACGTTCGATGCAGATGGGTTCGCCACACTGCTTAAGGCGTTTGCGCGCCCCGCGTAATCCTGCGCAAACGATTGTATCCACGTAACATCTGAACAAAGGCCGCGCAGATTTCAGAGATTGCCGAAATAGCACAGGTTACCCAACAACCGCGCGCCGTGGGTCAGTGTGACATCCGGGTAAAATCGCGCGATGGCATGAGTGTGTTGGACGATCTGCGGCAATCTGGCTCTATGCGGGTTTTGTTTCCGCGCCCTGCGTCGCCTCCGACGGCCATGCTGTTGAACACCGCCGGCGGCATCACAGGGGGCGACCGGTTCGACATCACAGCGCATGCGGGGCCCAACGCCGCGCTTACCGTCACCACGCAAGCGGCCGAGCGCGCCTATGCCGCGCAACCAGGGCCTGCTGGACTTTTGTCTACAACTTTGTCTGTTGCTGATGGTGGCCTGTTAAGATGGCTGCCTCAGGAAACCATCCTGTTTGATGCCTGCCGATATCACAGATCCCTGACTGTGGATCTGAGTACAAACGCCGAAGCACTGATCGTGGAACCCGTGGTATTTGGCCGTGCCGCCCATGGTGAGGTTCTAAGCAATGCCGACTTTCGCGACACCGTTCGGATATTGCAGGCCAACCGCGTCATCTATGCAGACTCGTTCCACCTGACAGGCGCCGTATCAACCCAGCTGGCGCACCGCGCTATGGGTGCTGGCGCAGGTGCCATGGCAACACTGGTTCTTGTTTCCCAGACAGCTGACGCGCATCAGGACCATATGCGTTCCCTATGTGCACAAAATTCAGGCAGTTCCGCCGGGGTAAGCCTGTTGGCTGCCAATTTACTTGTCATGCGGGTGCTCGCAGCAGATAGTTTCACCCTACGCCAGCGTTTATTGCCGGTCCTTGATCACCTGACGCAGAACCAACTGCCCATTTGCTGGAGACTTTGAGCCATGCAACTCACCCCGCGAGAAAAAGACAAACTTTTGGTGGCCATGGCCGCGCAAGTGTCCCGTAACCGATTGGAACGGGGCGTAAAATTGAACCACCCCGAGGCGATCGCGTTGATCACAGATGCGGTGGTCGAAGGGGCCCGTGACGGGCGGTCTGTCGCGGATATGATGCAAGCGGGTGCGCAAGTCATTACGCGTGAGCAATGCATGGACGGGGTGCCCGAGATGATCCACGAAGTGCAGGTCGAAGCCACATTCCCGGACGGCACCAAATTGGTCACCGTACACAACCCGATCCGCTAACGTGAGCTAAAGCTCACCTTACACCCTGAACATACGGGCCCGCACATGCACGCCCCATCCGCCACAAGAACCACACTGCAAGCACAAGACCATCAAGCGACCAACACGTAGGGTGAGCTTCAGCTCACGCCCCCAAATGACACAAAGGACACAGCGCATGATCCCTGGAGAAATCATCACCACCGACGGTGTGCATACCTTGAACGAAGGGCGCGAGGCTGTGACGCTTATGGTTGCCAACACCGGAGATCGCCCGATCCAAGTCGGATCCCATTATCACTTTGCCGAGACCAACCCCGCTTTGGACTTTGATCGCAGCGCCGCCCGTGGGATGCGTTTAGACATTGCTGCAGGCACAGCGGTACGGTTTGAGCCGGGTCAACGGCGCGAAGTAAACGTAATCCCCTTGTCCGGGGCAAAAACGGTCTATGGGTTCAACCAGCAGATCATGGGCAAATTGTGAGCAGCAATTTGGAACGAAAAGGACACCAACATGTGTGATATCTGTGTGATGAACAGCGTGAAAGACCGGATGCTCTCGCGCCGCGACTTCTTCAAAACCTCTGCCATGGTTGGCGCGGCAGCCGCTGTTGGCGGTGTGACAGCAGCCCCCTCTGCTATGGCCGGTGGCCATGCCAGCATTGTGGACATGAGCCATAAGCTTAGCCCGGATTTCCCGACCTTCTTTGGGGTACCCGGCATTTCGATGGAACAGCAGTTCAACTTCAAAGAGCACGGGTTCAACTTGATGAACCTGTCGATCAATGAACACACCGCGACCCATATCGACGCACCATTGCACTTTTCGGCGGATGGCAAGTCCGTAGATGAAATCCCGGTCAGCGATCTGGTTGTCCCGCTTTGCGTGATCGACATCGCGGCGCGCGCAGCGGAAAATGCCGATGCGCAGGTCACACCGGACGATCTGAAAGCCTGGATCGCAAGCCATGGCGACATCCCTGACAAAGCCTGCATTGCGATGCATTCGGGCTGGGCCGCCAAGTCCGGCGATGCGGCGGCCTATGTCGGCAACGACGCGGACAACGTCAAACACTTCCCGGGCTTTCATATCGAGGCCACGCAAATGCTATTGGAAGAAACTGGCGCGGGCGCAATGGCGGTGGATACTTTGTCGCTTGATCATGGTCCTTCAGCAGACTTTGCTACGCATTATGCGTGGCTGCCTGCGGGTCGCTATGGCATCGAAAACCTTGCTGGTTTGGATCAAGTGCCCGCCGCAGGTGCCACGCTTGTTGTTGGTGCGCCCAACCACGTGGATGGCACAGGTGGTCCTGCCCGTATCTTTGCAATGGTCTGATGGCGACTGTTCCGCTCATATCGGACGAAGTGGCTAGCGCCGAGGTGCTGGCCGTCTTCAATGACATCCGTGAAACGCGCGGGACGGACTTCATCAACAATTTTTGGCGCGCCCTAGCCCATGATCCAGCGTTGCTGAAGGCGACGTGGGAGCGGCTTAAGGTCGTGATGGGCCCCGGCACGCTCGACCCGCTGACAAAAGAGATGATCTATATGGCTGTCTCGACCGCCAATGGCTGCGAATACTGCGTGCACTCCCACACCGCAGCGGCCCGCGCCAAAGGCATGAGCGATGCGCAATATGGCGAGCTGCTGTCGGTGATCGGCGTGGCGATGCAGACCAATGGCATCGTGACCGGCCTGCAAGTTCCTGTGGATGATGTGTTCAAAGCATGACTGCCGTAATCAAACTATCCCATGACTACGCCAGTCCGCCCGAAAAGGTTTGGGCGCTGGCAACCGATTTTGACGCCCTCGCCGAGGTCTGCAAGCCGCTTGTGCACTTCTCGGGCTTGCCAAATGGGCGCTGCAAAGAAGGCATGAAGGCCAGTGTGCAAGTTCGCCTGTTTGGCGTGATGCCACCCCAGCCCTATACGATGGAAGTGCTGGAGCAAGACGACACTGCGATGCGGTTGCGGTCCTCTGAACTAGGCGCTGGGGTCACGTCTTGGAAGCACACCTTGCAAGTCGCGCCCAACGGCACCGGAGCGCGACTGACAGATCACGTCGAGATCGACGCGGGCTGGCTGACACCTGTCTTCGCGTGGTGGGGCCGGAAGCTGTACAAACACCGCCACAAACCCCGGCTGCGCTTGTTGGGGGAAGTATGATCAACGGCCATCAAACAGAACAAGGGCAGCCCCCGGCCGCGGGCGTCGGGCTGAAAGCCCCCGCCCGGGGGGGCGGTCTGGGGCTGCCCGGCGGTTCCCACCGGGCGGTGTCACCACCACCTACGGTATTGGCCCAAAAGAACGATGATCGTGATTATGTGGCTAATGACTTGAAGCCAGAAATTATTTCTCGACATGATGTTTCTCCAGTTGCGAGGGGCACAACGCGCGCGCCTCCTAGAGCGATCACTACTCGGAACACGAACACAAAAAAGGCGGACAGAAGTCCGCCAAAACCGGCTCCCTTAGACACACAGTCTTGCAGAATACGTTCCGCAGACTGTGAACTCTTCGACAAAGGACATTAATATGCCCACAACCATCTCACGCGCGGACTATGCCGCTATGTTCGGCCCCACCACAGGGGACAAAGTGCGGCTGGCCGATACGGACCTGATCATCGAAGTGGAACGCGACCTCACGGCCGAAGCGGTTGGGCGTGCCCTGTCCGGCGGCGAAGGGCAGAATGCGGAAATCCGGGGGGACGAGGTCAAGTTTGGCGGCGGCAAGGTCATTCGCGACGGCATGGGCCAATCCCAAGTCACCCGCGCGGGAGGGGCCGTGGATACGGTCATTACCAATGCGTTGGTGATGGATTATACAGGCATCTACAAGGCCGATATCGGTCTGAAAGACGGGCGCATCCACAAAATCGGCAAGGCTGGCAACCCGGACACGCAACCAGGCGTCGACATCATCGTCGGGCCGGGGACCGAGGCGATTGCCGGCGAAGGCCGCATCCTGACGGCAGGGGGCTTTGACAGCCACATCCACTTTATCTGCCCACAACAGATCGAGGATGCCTTGCACTCTGGCCTCACCACAATGCTTGGCGGCGGTACAGGTCCGGCCCATGGAACGCTCGCAACAACGGTAACCCCCGGCCCCTGGCACTTGGGGCGTATGATGCAGGCAGCAGATGCCTTTCCGATGAACCTTGCGTTCGCGGGCAAAGGTAACGCTTCGCTCCCCGCCGCGCTGGAAGAACAGATCAAGGCCGGTGCCTGCGCGCTAAAACTGCACGAAGATTGGGGCACAACCCCGGCCGCCATTGATTGCTGCCTTTCGGTGGCGGACGACATGGACGTGCAGGTAATGATCCACACCGACACGCTGAATGAATCCGGCTTCGTCGAAAACACAGTCGCGGCCATGAAGGGCCGCACGATCCACGCCTTCCACACCGAAGGCGCAGGCGGCGGGCACGCGCCCGACATCATCAAGATCTGCGGTGAGGAGCACGTCCTGCCCTCGTCGACCAACCCCACACGCCCTTTCACGGTGAACACGCTGGAAGAGCATCTGGATATGCTGATGGTGTGTCACCACCTTGACAAGTCCATCCCCGAAGATGTCGCCTTTGCCGAAAGCCGCATCCGGCGCGAAACTATTGCGGCCGAAGATATCCTGCACGACATGGGTGCGTTTTCGATCATCGCCTCGGACAGTCAGGCGATGGGACGCGTTGGCGAAGTGATCATCCGCACATGGCAAACCGCTGATAAGATGAAGAAACAGCGCGGTGCCCTGCCCGAGGAAACCGGCGATAATGACAATATGCGTGCGCGCCGCTATATCGCGAAATACACCATTAACCCGGCCATTGCGCACGGGCTGTCCCATGAAATCGGCTCCATCGAGGAAGGCAAACGCGCCGATCTGGTTCTGTGGAACACTGCGTTTTTTGGAGTGAAACCGGAAATGGTGCTGATCGGTGGTACAATCGCCTGCGCACAAATGGGTGACCCGAACGCGTCTATCCCAACGCCACAACCTGTTTACACACGGCCAATGTTTGGCGCCTATGGACGCTCGGTCGAGCGCTCTTCCGTGATCTTTGTCAGTGGTGCGGCCCACGCGGATGGCATCGGCAACACACTTGGGCTCGCCAAAGACACTTTGCCCGTTCAGAACACGCGCAACATCGGCAAGAAAGATCTGAAACTGAACACTGCCACACCGCATGTCGAAGTGAACCCCGAAACGTATGAAGTGCGCGCTGATGGTGAATTGCTGACCTGCCAACCCGCTGAAGTGCTGCCTATGGCGCAGCGCTATTTCCTGTTCTGACGGGTTCGCTTTCGTGCGCCCGTTACTGCGCAACGCGTGCTGACGGAAAAACCAAATGACGCGCTGATGCTTTTTCGCGTCGCGTTTGCGCAGCACAGCATCACCAATCGACACAAGCAGAATCTAGCATCCCAGACTTGTGTCGCGTTAATCTAACAAGCCTGCGGCAGTCTGGCCGCAATCAGCAAAAGGTTGAAACAAGTCTTAACTATGCACCACACGCAACCCGGACCTTCGCATTCAACAGTGTTCTGCCTGACAGCAGTGCCGTATGATCCCGACTTAAAGGGAGGAACCAAAACCGCAATCGCAAGAGGTTCCTATGGCAGACTTAACAGCACATCACCCCGTCACCCCGTCGGGCACTATCGTGACCCGCATTCTGATGACATTTTGGAACGGCCTTGTCAGCTTGGGCGAGCACAGTTCGCGCGCCAAAGCTTTGGGCGAGATCTCAAAGCTCAGCGATGCGGATCTAGAACGCATGGGGACGACGCGTCTGGATTTGGTGACGCGCACCTTGTCAGACGGGTATCAGATGTAACGCATCTTGACCTGCTTGGGGTGCAGATATGACTGCGCCCCTTGTTGCCCACCTATATCACGATCATGGCCATCATGATCCTGTCGCCGAGGTCTGTTTGGACTATGATGCGCGCTTTATGCGGCGCAAAATGCTGGACACCACAGATGGCCGCAAAGTGCTGGTGGATTTGCCAAAAACAACCTCGTTGGATCAAAATGGGGTGTTGGTCACACCAGATGGGGCCGAAATTCGGGTAACAGCTGCGCCTGAACCATTGTTAGAAGTTCGGGGCGCTGCATTGCACCGGCTTGCCTGGCATATTGGCAATCGCCATAGCCCGTGCCAGATCGAAGAGACACGTCTGTTGATCCAAGCGGATCACGTGATGCGCGATATGCTCGAAAGGCTCGGCGCGGATCTGCGAGACGTTGACGAACCCTTTACACCAGAACGCGGAGCATATGGCCATGGGCGCACCCATAGTCACGACCATGGACATACGCATCTACCGGCAGAAGAGCACAGCCATGACCACTGACCCGACCTTGACACTGGCCCAATGGTTTTCCCCCGGTTTCCCGATCGGTGCGTTTTCCTTTTCCCATGGCCTGGAATGGGTCATCGAACAAGGCGAATTGTGCACAGCGCAAGACTTGCAAGATTGGGTTGAAGCCATTCTTGTTGATGGCACAGGGCGCAATGACATGATCTTTCTGTCTGCGGCTTATGACGCCGAAACGGATCAGGAATTGACCCTTTTGAACGACCTGTGCATTGGATTTTGCGGCGCTGCGGGACGCGTCATTGAAACGGTCGAACAAGGTGGGGCTTTTTGTCGAACTCTGCGCGATATGGGGCAAGCAGACATGTTGCCATATGCCTTTCCTGTGGCCGTTGGGCGTGCGGCACACCTGAACAAGCTACCTTTGGACATGACCGTGCGCTTTTATTTGCATGCCTTTGCCGCAAATCTGGTGTCTGCCGCTGTGCGCCGCGTCCCGCTTGGCCAAACAGAAGGGCAAAGAGTTTTAAGTCAGCTTCACGGGCAAATCGCTGAATTAACAGGCAAAGCGCAAGAATTAGGCCCCAAGGACTTGTCCAACACCACCTTTGCGGCGGATATTGCGGCCATGAATCATGAAACCCTTTATTCAAAGACGTTCCGCACATGAGTGTATCCCCCAATGGTCCCTTGCGGATTGGTATCGGAGGCCCCGTTGGGGCTGGTAAAACCACACTGACAGCACGGCTGGCAGAGGCCCTAAAACACGATCACTCAATTGGGGTGATCACGAATGACATCTACACGCAAGAAGATGCGGAAGCTTTGATGCGCATGCAGATTTTGCCACAAGATCGGGTGATTGGCGTTGAAACCGGGGGCTGCCCGCATACCGCGATCCGCGAAGATGCCTCGATCAACTTGGCAGCTGTAGAGCGGATGGTCACGCGCCATCCCGATGTTGAGGTGATTTTGATCGAAAGCGGTGGAGATAACCTGTCTGCAACGTTTTCGCCGGAACTGGCGGATGTGACATTGTATGTGATTGATGTTGCGGCGGGAGAGGAAATCCCGCGCAAGGGTGGTCCTGCAATCACGCGGTCGGACATATTGATCATCAACAAAACTGATCTGGCCCCGCATGTGGGCGCGTCTTTGGACGTGATGGAGCGCGATGCAACCCGGATGCGCAAGGGGCGGCCGTTCTATTTTGCGGCCTTGCGCCATGGAACTGGGGTTGAGGCTGTTGTGCAGGCCATCAAAGACGTTTCGGGACTGGGTTTGCAAGCCGCGCAATAAGAATTCTGATGTGAGAGGTGTTTCGAATGGGCTGCGCCCATCCGAGTGATGTGAGGGGGGTGTTGCCCCCTCACGCTCCCCCAGAGTATTTTGAGAACAATGAAAGGGATCTGTCAGGGGCACACAACAATATTGCCGGTGTGCTCTTTTGCGATGAAGGCGGCTTGTGCTTGTTGAAGGGCCTCAAGCGGGTAAGTCGCAGCCAGAACGGGTTTGATGGATCCCGCTTCGATGTAGCGGATCAGGGCTTTTGTCACGCTGGTTGGGATAATTGTCGAACCGAAGAAGCTGAGATCGTTCAGATACATCGTGCGCAGGTCGAAATCGACAATCGGACCTGCGATAGCCCCGGAACAGACATACCGTCCGCCGCGTTCTAAAACATCAATCAGAGCGCCCCAATAGGTGCCGCCGACAACGTCTGCAACGACGGTAATTTTGTGACTGCCAAGTTTCGCGCGGAGATCTTGGGGCGCGCGATCAAGAATAACATCTGGTCCGAGTTCTGCGACAACGTCGTGTTTTGCTTTGGACGCCAGCGCGATCACGCGAGCGCCGCGCAATTTGGCCAGTTGCACCAATGCACCGCCAACACCGCCTGATGCGCCGGGGATCAACACGATATCGTCACGGGTAACATCTGCGCGGGTCAACATGCCTTCGGCAGTGGAATAGGAACACGAGAAGGTCGCAAGCTCGGCATCTGAAAGATCAGATTGCACCCGCAAGGCATTTGTGGCGGGAAGTGTGGTGAATTCAGCAAACCCGCCATCCCGTTCTGACCCATAATACCCTGCCTTGTTCATGTTGCCTGGATCGTTCGGATCCCGCAGCCAATTGTCTGAAATCACCCGCTCGCCCATCCGTTTGGGATCGACATCAGCACCCACCCCAACAATCACGCCACAGACATCCGCCCCTTGAATGCGCGGAAACACAATCGGAGACCCACCCCATGTCGGGTCTTCTTGTGACACTGTTGCATAACCATCGCCCGAGGTCGCTTCGGTCACAGCTTTGGAATACCAGCCCGACCGGGTGTTCACATCTGTGTTGTTCAACCCACAGGCTTTGACCGCAATCAGAACCTCGTCCGCTGCTGGAACGGGTTTGGGCCAATCCCTGTGCAGCACCATTTGATCCAGCCCGCCATGGCCCATCGTAACCATTGCGCGCATCGTTTCGCCCATGGCGTATCCCCCCTTTTGGAATCGGTTCCGCTTCCCGACTATCACCGCTTGCCCCGATTACGTAGGCCCATCCATTGCACGTCTGCTAAGGCATTCCCCGGATTGGCGTTGAAATACGCACAAACAATATGATTTTATTTCATTTTTCGAAAACTCTGAAAGAACGCTTGCGCCCGCAATGAATATTTCCTCTACTCTGGGGCCAAAGTTGTCGGCACAGGCAACGCGACAAAAACGGGGAGCCATCTTGGCTGACGGATCATCACAAGACGCCTTCGTAGAATTCGAACGCGTTCAAAAAAGCTATGACGGCGAGAATTTGGTTGTCAAAGATCTCAACCTTGCCATGCCGCGTGGCGAATTTCTGACCATGCTTGGGCCGTCAGGGTCTGGCAAAACCACGTGCCTGATGATGTTGGCAGGGTTCGAAACCGCAACCCATGGCGACATTCGACTGGGTGGCGAGTCGATCAACAACATCCCGCCACATAAGCGTGGCATCGGCATGGTGTTTCAGAACTATGCCCTGTTTCCACATATGACAGTGGCGGAAAACCTGTCCTTCCCGTTGGAAGTGCGCAAGATGGCCAAGTCTGAGCGTGAGAAAAAGGTCAAACGCGCCCTTGATATGGTGCAGATGGGAGCCTTTGGCGGTCGTCGCCCGGCCCAATTGTCGGGCGGTCAGCAACAGCGCATCGCCTTGGCGCGTGCGTTGGTGTTCGAAGCGGAACTGGTGTTGATTGACGAACCGCTGGGCGCACTGGACAAACAATTGCGCGAACATATGCAATTCGAAATCAAGCGTATTGCAGATAATCTTGGCATCACAGTGGTTTACGTAACCCACGATCAAACCGAAGCCCTGACCATGTCGGATCGTGTTGCGGTATTTGACGATGGGCGTATCCAACAACTTGCCCCACCCGATTTACTCTATGAAGCGCCCGAAAACAGTTTCGTGGCGCAATTCATTGGTGAAAACAACACGCTGGAAGGTGTGATTGAGCAGATCAAGGGCGACACGTGTCTTGTGAAACTCGACAATGGGGATCTGATTGACGCGAAACCTGTGAATGTGACCAAAGCAGGCGAGCGCACCCGCGTATCGATCCGCCCTGAGCGGGTTGAATTCAACAAAGACCGTCTGTCACCGGACGCGCATCTGCTGAAAGCAACTGTGAAAGAGTTTATCTATATGGGCGACATCTTTCGCACCCGCATTTCGGTCGCTGGGAATGATGATTTCATCATCAAGACCCGGAACGCCCCGGATCAGGTGCGCCTTGAGCCCGGTGCCGAAATTGAAATCGGTTGGCTGGCACAGGATTGCCGTGCGCTCGACGCGTAAGAGCACACATAACAAACATCGTGGCTGGACGGGCCACGGTGAACACAAGGGACTGCACACGATAAGCCTGCCAAAGCAGTTCCACCACCTAAGCCGGCAGGCATCAAACGGGAGAAACTTATGACACTCACAAAGACCCTGATGGCCACAACAGTTCTGACATTTGCAGCGACAAGTGTTTTTGCTGATGGGCACAAAGCTGACTCCATGACCGCTGTGTCCTGGGGCGGTGCTTACCAAAAATCTCAACAGCGCGCGTATACAGAACCTTATGCTGCCGCGAATGACGGCCTGGAAGTGATCTGGGACGAAAGCTCGGCGGAAGCTGTGGCCAAACTGCGGGCGATGAACGAAGCGGGCAATGTGACCTGGGACATCGTTGACGTTGTTGCAGCGGACGCGATCCGTCTGTGCGACGAAGGTCTGGCGATGGAAATCGACGCGGACGAAGTTCTTGCCGCGGCGCCTGATGGCACGTCTGCGTCTGACGATTTTGGCGATCTGTTGGTTTCCGACTGCTTTATTCCACAAATCGTGTATTCCACAACAATGGGTTATCGCACGGATCTGGTTCCGGCTGGTGCGGAAGCACCAAACGACATCTGCGATGTGTTTGACCTGGCGACATATCCCGGTAAGCGCGCGCTGGAAAAGCGCCCCATCAACAACATGGAATGGGCGTTGCTGTGTGATGGCGTCGCCAAATCAGACGTCTATGACGTTTTGGCCACCGAAGACGGTCAAGAACAAGCCTTAGCGAAACTTGACACCATCAAAGACAGTGTTGTGTGGTGGTCTGCCGGTGCGGACACGCCACAATTGCTGGCGGATGGCGAAATCTTTATGGGGTCCACCTATAACGGTCGCCTGTTCAGCGTCATCGAGGAGCAAAAGCAGCCCGTCGCTATCATGTGGGACGCGCAGGTATTTGACCTTGACGGTTGGATTATCCCAACAGGCCTGCCAGAAGACCGTCTGGCGCGCGTGATGGATTTCGTGAAGTTTGCGACAGACACGCAGCGTCTGGCAGATCAAGCCAAGTACATCTCTTATGGTCCTGCACGTGCATCCTCTGCACCGCTGGTTGGAAAGCACGCGGATCTGGGGATCGAAATGGCACCACACATGCCAACAGATCCAGCCAACGCACAGAACACGTTCTTGTATAACTACGAGTTCTGGGCAGATTATCGCGACGACATCGACGCGAAATTCCAAGCGTGGCTCGCGAAATAAAGCATCCAGCGTGAGCTGAAGCTCACCCTACTTGTTAAAATTCTCTCTGGGCGTTCGATACCTGAAACGCCCAGAGACCCTCCATGTAAGGTGAGCTTTAGCTCACGTCTGCTGACAGAAAGATCCAAGCTCATGCCCAAAGGTTACATTATTGGCCATATCACGGTGAACGACCCGGAAGCCTATAAAGAATACGTCGAAAAGGACACGCCGATCTTGTTGGGGCACGGCGCCAAGCCGCTGGTGCGTGGCGGCGCATCCCAGACCATGGAAGGCGAAGAATTCTCCCGGCATGTGGTGTTTGAGTTTGACACCTATGAGGCCGCATTGAACGCCTATAACGACCCAAAATACCAAGAGGTCATGAAGATCCGTCACCGCACCGCGACTTCGATGATCATTGTTGCGGAAGGCGCATAAACTTGAGTGATGCCAGCACATCGAACGGCCCTGTCCTTGCGGCAGATGGTACGCCGCTGAAACGCAGCCTTGCGCGGTCTTTGCGGATGCAAAAGACCCGCGCCTTGTTGCTGATAGCGCCGCTGTTGGTTTTTGTGCTGATCACTTTTATCGCACCGATCGCGGATATGTTGTTCCGCTCGGTCGAAAACCAAATTGTTTCTGACACATTGCCCGAAACCACCATAGCTTTACGCGGCTGGGACCCAAAGGGCGAAGACTTGCCCGACGAGGCCGTCTTTGAAGCACTGTTCAATGACATGCAGCTTGCCACCGAGCGCAAACGCCACACCAGCCTTGGGACCCGGCTGAACTATGAACAAGTCGGGATCTCCTCCTTGTTCCGCCAATCCGGTCGCAAGATCAAGGACATCGGTGAAGTCTGGCAAGACCAATTCGAGGATCTCGATGCGTTTTGGAAAAAGGGTGAAAACTGGGCTGAACTACTGGGCACCGAAAGCTGGGTCGCCTCTGCCAAAGACTGGAAAAAGGCAGATGGCGCGCAGCCGCGTTTTCAGGCACGTGCTGACGTTGCCGCCGCCCTGCCCCAAACGCTGGCGGCCTATCAGGATTTTGCCGACTTCACTCAGCTGGAAGACAACAAGGCGCTCTATAAGGAAGATCCATGGGGCAAAGTCTATGTCGCCTTGCATGCGGATCTCAACGCCTCGGCTGATGTCTCGGCACTCACCGGTCCCGGCGCGGATGTGCTCAAGGCCGCCGCCATTGCCGCACCGGGCTTTGAAACCGTGTCTTATCGGGACGCGTTTATCGATATCCATGACGGTTGGGCCAAGCTCGACAATTGGCGCGCCATTCAGACATATGCCGCGTCCTACACACCGGGGTATTTCCTAAACGCTGTGGATATGCAGATCGGGCCGGACGGCGCTGAAGCGCGCCCGGAAAACCAACAGATCTATATCAGGCTTTTTGGCCGCACGCTTTATATGTCGCTGGTCATCACCTTTGCCTGCATCGCCTTGGGCTATCCTGTGGCGTGGCTGCTTGCCAACCTGCCCATGCGCACGGCGAACCTTCTGATGATCCTTGTGCTGCTGCCCTTTTGGACATCCCTGCTGGTGCGCACCTCGGCGTGGAAGGTGATGCTGCAACAGCAAGGTGTCATCAACGATGTCCTTGTCTGGCTTGGTATGGTGGCAGAGGACGGGCGCCTTGTGATGATCAACAACCAAACCGGCACGATCATCGCAATGACCCATATCCTGCTGCCTTTCATGATTTTGCCGATGTATTCCGTGATGCAGACCATTCCGCCCACCTATCTGCGCGCGGCCAAATCCCTTGGCGCGACGAACTGGACAGCGTTTTGGCGTGTCTATTTCCCACAGACCATTCCGGGCATTGGTGCGGGCAGTATCCTCGTGTTCATTCTGGCCATCGGCTATTACATCACCCCTGCGATTGTGGGCGGTACGACCGGCGTCTTTATCTCGGATCGGATCGCATATCACATCTCGTCCTCTCTGAATTGGGGATTGGGCGCGGCCCTTGGGGCCATTTTGCTGGTTGTGGTGCTGATCCTTTATTGGGCTTACGATCGCATCGTGGGCATCGACAATGTAAAGCTCGGAGGCTGACATCATGGCTGCCCTGACCCCCGTCACCCGCACTGCCCCATCTTTTTACGTGCCTGTTGTTGCAGCCTTTGGTGCGCTTGCTGGGCTTTTTGTCGGCACGGCCCAAGGGTCTGGCCTTTTGGGGATTGTCTTGGGTGCACTTGTCCTGGCTGCCCTGGCTTTTGGTGCGCCCCAGTTTGGCAATGAAAGCACCGCGCGTTGGGGGCTGGTTGGGGTTCTTGGTGTGGCCGGCTTTGCCCTTGGCGCCCTGCCCGGCGCGATCATCGGCGCCGGATTTGGGTGGTTTTTTGGGTGGCTGATCTTTTGGCTGTATGAATCGCGATATCGTATGCGCCTCGCCCCCTATCTGACACCGGGTCAAGTGCTGTGGCATTACACGTTCCGGGTGATCTGCGGGCTGATCTTCACCTTTCTGATCACCCCGATCATCGTGGTCATGCCGCTGTCGTTCAACGCGCAAGACTTCTTTACCTTCACGCCCGAAATGCTGCGCTTTGACCCTGCCGGCTATAGCCTGAAGCATTATCGCGACTTCTTTACCTCGGACGATTGGCAGCAGGCCCTTAGCAATTCGCTGAAAATCGCACCCGTCGCGACCTTGCTGTCCGTTACCTTTGGGACACTGGCAGCCATTGGCCTGTCGCAACCCCATGTGCCGTTCCGTCGGGCCATCATGGCGATCCTGATTTCACCGATGATTGTGCCGCTCATTATCTCGGCTGCAGGCATGTATTTCTTTTATTCCCGCGTCGGCTTGCAAGGCACGTTCTTGGGGGTGGTTTTAGCCCATGCCGCCCTTGGCATCCCGTTTGTGATCATCACGGTGACGGCAACGCTGGTGGGCTTTGACAGCTCGCTTACACGCGCGGCCGCCAATATGGGCGCCAACCCTGTGACCACGTTCTTTCGGGTGCAAATGCCGCTGATCCTGCCCGGCGTGATTTCCGGTGGCCTGTTCGCGTTTATCACGTCTTTTGACGAGGTCGTGGTGGTGCTGTTCGTCGGTTCTGCAGGACAGCAAACCCTGCCATGGCAGATGTTCACTGGCCTGCGCGAGCAGATCTCACCCACTATTCTGGCTGTGGCCACGATCCTTGTCGGGATCTCGATCATCTTGCTGACTGTCGTGGAACTCTTGCGCCGCCGGTCAGAACGTCTGCGTGGTTTAAGCCCCGGCTAAAAACCACCCGGTGCAAACAAAGGCAAAGTGATGCCCGACCAGATCCAAATCCGGCCCGCGCAGCCATCAGACGAACTTGCCATCCAAACCTGTGCGAACCTCGCCTATCACGGTTACGTGGCGCTTATGGGCCAAAAGCCCGCACCGATGGTGGCTGACTTCGCCGCTTTGATTGCGGCGGGTCATGTCCATGTGGCGGAGAGCGCACACAACGTGCTGGGGTTCATCGTCTTTTACCAAAAGTCAGACGGTTTCATGCTTGAAAATGTTGCCGTGCGCCCGGATGCTGCAGGTCAGGGGATCGGTAAACGCCTAATCGCCGTTTGCGAAATGGCGGCGCAACGATCAGGCGCCACATCTGTTCACCTTTACACCAATGAAAAAATGACAGCGAACCTGTCGATCTATCCGCATCTGGGATATCGCGAAACAGATCGTAAAACAGAAGATGGATTCAATCGCGTCTATTTCGAAAAATCTATCTAGGACACGCCGGCTAACACCAACAACACAAAAAAGGGCGCTCTGTCAGAGCGCCCTAATTGCTGTTCAGGTATCGCCGGAAAACCTGCGATTATCCGACCAAGGCACCGTCATCGCGGGTCACCGCAACAATGGCCGAACGTGGCAGACTGCCCTCGCCGTCCGGGAATGGCGCTCCGGGGTGCTGGATGCCGACAAACATGGTGCGTTTGTCCGCAGACCATGTCAGACCTGTGACTTCCGCACCGTTGGGTCCGGTCAGGAAGCGGCGAATTTCGCCAGTCAAAGGATCGCCTGCAAGCATCTGGTTGTTGCCCATGCCTGCAAAGTCGCCTTCGTTGTTGTCCTTCCCATCCGTCTGGATCCAGATCAACCCGGTCGAGTCGATCACCATCCCATCAGGTGAGTTAAACAGGTTGCCCTCGTTCACGTTGGACGACCCGGCATTTGGCCCATCTGTATGGACGGTCGGGTTGCCCGCCATCACATACAAATCCCAGTCAAACGTGGACTTTCCGTGATCTTGGTTATGCGGACGCCA
>CALHST010000052.1 GCA_938038825.1 uncultured Paracoccaceae bacterium
TATCGCCCACTATCGCAGACGCCCGATTTGCCAAGCCATTGGACAAGGCAATGATCTTAGAGCTGGCCGAACAACATGGCGTGACGTTTAGCGCCGCACTGGCGGCTGGCGGGATGAAACCGTTCTGCACGATGTACTCCACTTTCCTGCAGCGCGGGTATGATCAGGTGGTGCATGATGTTGCCCTGCAAGGCCTGCCTGTGCGCTTTGCCATTGATCGCGCGGGCCTTGTTGGCGCGGATGGCGCCACACATGCTGGTGCCTTTGACGTATCCTACCTTGCCAATCTGCCTGGCTTTGTGGTTATGGCGGCTGCGGATGAGGCCGAATTGATGCACATGGTGGCGACCGCTGCTGCACATGACGAAGGCCCAATCGCATTCCGCTATCCTCGGGGCGAGGGCGTAGGCATTGAGCTGCCGGAAAAGGGCGAGATTCTGGAAATCGGCAAGGGCCGTATCATTCAGTCCGGCGGCCGTGTTGCGCTGTTGTCGTTTGGGACCCGCCTAAGCGAAGTGCAAAAAGCGGGCGAGGCTTTGGCGGCGAAGGGGATATCGCCCACTATCGCAGACGCCCGATTTGCCAAGCCATTGGACAAGGCAATGATCTTAGAGCTGGCCGAACAACACGAAGCCCTGATCACCATCGAAGAAGGCGCAATCGGCGGGTTTGGGTCTCATGTGGCCCAGCTGTTAGCGGAAGAAGGTGTATTCGACACAGGTCTTAAGTACAGATCAATGGTGCTGCCTGATACCTTTATCGACCAATCTTCGCCTGCGGATATGTATGCAACGGCTGGCATGAACGCAGAACATATCGAAGCAAAAGTTCTTGATGTTCTGGGCGTTGCGGCACTGGGTGCAGCCCGTGCCTAAACCCCTTGTTTAGTTCTGAATAGGGACGCATTTTGAGCACTGGAAAAGCGCGGCGATCCGTCCTTTTGCAACCGATGCGTTAACTTTTTCTTTACGAAACGCCTGCTCTTCTGGCATTTTCAAGAAAAGGGGGAGCAGACGATGTCCATTCATTCCGCCCCAATCATGGCATACCGCTGGATCACATTCCTGCTGGCCGGTGGATATTGCCTGTACCAGTTGTTGAGCCACGACTACTCGAACCCAGGGGGTCCGTTCCGGTTTTTGACGATTTGGGCCCTATTCCTAAGCTTTTACTCTGCATCCCGCATGCTGGCGCTTAGCGAACAGCGCGTTGTCAGGGATCATCACCGAACGGCGACGGTCGCCGCTGTTGTCAATGTCATGGTTGTCTTTTTGTATTGGCGATTGTTCTTTGAAGATCCCGCTTTGGTGAACGCGCGCGGTGATATTCCGTGGCATCAACAGTACTATTTGCACTTGTTAGGGCCTTTTTTGCAGATCTTCGATGCTCTTTTTATCGCACGGGTTTTTCGGCGTCCATTACGCGCAGCAGCGCCATTGATCGCGTTTGTGCTGGCCTATATCATGTGGAGCGAGCTGTTCGTCCAAAGATACAATGACCAGCCTACAGGCACCGTAACGTCAGGCTTACCCTACCCGTTTTTGAATTCGATGCCATTCGGGGATCGCGCCATGTTTTATACAAGTAACATTGGAATGGCGTTGTTCGTTTTGGCTGTCCTGACCGCAATTTGCTGGTTCGTGCGAAAATCCACTCACATCCCAGATATCCAAACCGCCTCTCAGTAGCCCTATTGTGTCTCTAACAGGGCTTTTAGACCAGTTTTGTAATCTGGATACAACAACGACACACCAAGCTCTGATTTGATACGGTCGTTTCTGACGCGTTTGCTTTCCGCATAAAAACTACGCGCCATGGGTGTCATGTCCGCGTCTTCGAACATGACCGCGGGAGGAATAGGCACATTCAAAAGCTGCGCTGCATAGGCAATCACGTCCTGTGGGGGCGCAGGATCATCGTCACACACGTTATACACGCGACTCGGATAAGGAGCCCGGATCGAAGCATCCACCACTTGCGCAATGTCGTCGACATGAATGCGGCTGAACACCTGATCTTCTTTGATGATCCGCCGAGCTGTACCGTTTCGCACTTTCGCAAACGGTCCTCTTCCTGGGCCATAAATCCCCGCAAGACGAAAAACGTGCAGTGGCAAGTTAGGGATGGCTTGCCACGCTTCCTCTGCGTCCTTTCGCCATTGACCACGGCGCGTTGACGGTGTCAGCGCCGTATTCTCGTCGACCCAATCACCTTTGTGATCGCCATAGACACCAGTTGTCGACAAATACCCGACCCATTCAAATTGTGACGCTTTAGCTTTGATCTGTTCACCATACGCGTTGAGCAGTGGGTCGCCATCGGCACTCGGCCCAGCCGAGACCAACAAATGTGTCGCCTGATTCAAAACATCCGATACGTCGGATCCCGGAAATTGACGCGGCTCTGCGCCTTCGGTTTGAAACGCGGGAAACTTTTCAGCTGACCGCGTTGTTCCAATCACGCGCCAACCTTGTGGCACCAACAGTTTCGTCAAAGCCCGCGCGGAAAAACCGTGACCAAAGGAGAATAGTGTTTTCATAGATCATTTGTGGCTTGGGGGTAGACGATGCGCAAGTCAGCTTTGTGTGCTCAACGGCCCTTCCAAACCGGATCGCGCTTTTCTGCGAAGGCGCGCGCGCCCTCCATTTGATCTTCGGACGCATACAGCTCATCAATTGTGCGCAGTTTGCGTTGCGTGATGCGATTCATGGCGTCTTGGAACTTGCTGTCTTCCGCATCCCGCACCACCTCCTTGATCGCGGCATAAACCAAGGGAGGGCCCGACGCGATCAACTCGGCAAGTTCCCACGTGCGCGCCATCAAAGAGCTGCCCGGGATCACTTCGTTAACCAGACCCCATCGATGCGCTTCAACAGCGTCAAACCAACGCCCGGTCAACAAAAGCTCCATCGCGATGTGGTACGGAATTCGCTTTGGCAGCTTGACGCTGGCCGCATCTGCAACAGTACCGGACCGAATTTCAGGCAACGCAAAGGTCGCATGGTCAGCGGCCAAAATGATGTCCGCGCTTAGCGCAAGTTCCAAACCACCCCCGCAAGCAATCCCATTGACTGCCGCAATGACAGGTTTGTTCATGTCGCGCAGTTCCTGCAGCCCGCCAAAACCACCGACGCCATAGTCGCCATCAACTTCGTCCCCACCAGCGGCAGCTTTTAGATCCCAACCGGGGCAAAAGAATTTCTCTCCGCCACCTGTGATGATGGCCACACGCAAGTCAGGGTCATCGCGGAAGTCTTGGAACACGTTCCCCATAATGCGCGAGGTTTCCAAGTCGATTGCGTTTGCTTTCGGACGATCCAAAGTGACTTCCAAAATCGCGCCTTCGCGCCGGGTCTTAATTACGTCCATTTGGGCCTGCCTTACTGTTCTTGGTATGGGTTACACGTTTGCGGCGTCGGGGCCAGCTTTGCGAATTAATGCATCCACTGCAACAGCACGCGTTGGTGTGCAGATAAGCGGGTTGATCTCTAGTTCATCCAGCGTTTCATGGTTTCGCGTCACATAGGCTTGCACAGCCATCACAGCGGCCACAATCGCGGGCTGCGACGCGGCTGGTTTTCCCCGAAAGCCTTTCAATAGTTTTCCCGCTTTCAGCTTTGTTAGAGCCACATAAACGTTCTCTTCCGTGATTGGCATTAGCAACGAAACCGAGTCCTGAAGCAGCTCTGTCAAAACACCGCCAGCGCCCAATGTTAAAATCAAACCATGTGCTGGGTCACGCGTTACGCCGATCAACAACTCTGCCACACCATCGGTGACCATCTCTTCGACCAAAAACCAATCGGTCGGCATTGCCAAGGCCGCATCAAGCAACTGATCCGCCTGCAAGTTTAAGCGAACGGCACCCACGTCGGATTTGTGCGCAAGCCCTAACCCCTTAAGTGCCAGTGGAGGAACCAGATTGCGTGCTAAGTCTAAAAGCTCTTCGGCGGACCCTTCCACCCGTCGCGGCAGATCCAGATCCTGCGACGAAAGCGCGAATTTGGCCTCTGCTTCGGTCAAAATAGTTTCTGCTGTGATCGTACCGCCTGGCAAAGGCGGCTGTATCGCTGGTTCACGTATATTTGCCGCGATGTCCGCAGCAGCAATTGCCTCTGAAAGACCGAACAACGGCACCACGCCGCCCTTGATCAATTCAGATGTTACATCTTCTGGCAGAAGTTCGGGCAACGTGGCGACCACCGCAATGGGGCGGCCTGTTCGATTGTGGACGTTAATGGCGGCTTGCGTCGCGCAAACCCAATCGCGTGCGTCAGTGTGAGGGTAGTCAACGATGATCAAGGTCAAGCCAATATGATCCGCCGCCATCGGCGCCCACGCCTTGGTCATGGCCTCGGTATCGCGCCAAACATACGTGTGATAATCCAGCGGGTTCGCCAAAGCGACCATTGGTCCCAAAGCGTCTCCCAACGCAACTGTTTGATCTTGTGTCAACGGCGGGAACGTAAGGTTCCGCCCAACTGCGGTATCAGACGCTAAACTGGCCTCGCCACCCGAACACGAGATCGAACTGAGCGTCGGGTGATCCAGATGGCCAACCATATGCAGCAATTTGAGCGTTTCAAGAAAAACGGGCAGATCATAGGCCCGACCAAATCCCAAACGGTCAATCAGTGCCTGCGCGCCTGCATCACTGCCCGCCAAAGACGCTGTATGCGAAATTGCCGCGCTTTGGGCTTGTTCCGAGATACCCACTTTCATCACAACAACAGGGATGTTCTTTTTCGCAGCTTTCAATGCCACGTGATGCCAACGCATAACATCGCCGAAACCTTCGATATGCAGGCCAAGCGCAGTGACCCGTTCATCATCCAACAATTCCAAAGCAATGTCTGCTTGGCTTGTTTGTGCCTGATTTCCGCACGTAACCATATAGGCGATGGGTAAGCCTCGTTTTTGCATGGTCATGTTGATGGCAATGTTGGAACTTTGGGTGAGTATCGCAACGCCACGATCTACTGGCTTCATACCGTGTTGGTCCGGCCAAATCGCGACCCGATCCAGCGCATTGACGAAACCATAGCAATTCGGCCCTAATATGGGCATATCGTCGGCATTCCGAACCAACATGCCTTGCAGATCCTCGCCTGTTTGATCCTCTGCTTTTGCTTCAGAAAATCCAGAAGCAAAGCAAATTGCACCACCTGCGCCTCGTTCTGCTAGATCGGCGACAACATCCAACGTTGCGTGTCGATTGACGCCGATAAACGCAGCATCCAACGGGCCTTGCCATGCATCCAAAGAGGATAGAGACGCGATTCCTGCAATCTCTTTGCCGGACGGATGGACCGGCACGATCTCACCTTGGTACCCTATGCGCTGCGCTGCGCCAATGATCGACGCGCACCAAGCTCCGCCACCAATGACGGCAATGGATTGCGCAGCAAATAGCCGCCTTAACTTACGCACCCAATGCCCTCAGCAAGTCGCGGCTAATGATGTGGCGCTGAATTTCCGACGTGCCATCCCAAATGCGTTCAACACGCGCATCCCGCCAAAATCGTTCTAACGGATAATCATCCATCAATCCCATGCCCCCATGCACCTGAATTGCTGCATCAGTTACGCGTGACAGCATCTCGGACGCATATAACTTGGCGCTTGCGATTTCGCGATTTGCGGGCAGCCCTTTGTCCAAGCGATCTGCCGCTGCCAAAGTCAGCAGGTCAGCCGCGTCAATTTCAGTGATCATGTCCGCCAATTGAAAGCTCACGCCCTGAAACTTGCCAATTTTCTGGCCAAACTGTTCCCTGTTGGCAGCATAGTCTAATGCATAGTCAAACGCCCGCCGTGCACGGCCAACACTCATCGTTGCGACAGTAATTCGCGTTGCATAGAGCCATGTATTCATGACTTCAAAACCACCATCGACTTCGCCCAACACTTGCGAGTCTGGCACACGGCAGTCATCAAACTCCAAAATCATATTCTTGTATCCGCGATGCGAAACGGACTTGTACCCATCCCGGATCGTAAAACCCGGATGCCCTCGATCGACCAAAAAGCAAGAAATCCGCTTCTTAGGGCCTTTTGGGGTTTGATCTTCGCCCGTTGCAACAAAGACAATCAAGAAATCCGCATGATCGGCGCCACTGATGAAGTGCTTGGTGCCATTGATGATCCAATCGCCACCCTTTTTCACAGCCGAGCAACTCATTCCGCGTACATCAGACCCTGCTCCGGGCTCTGTCATTGCAAGTGCATCCATGCGTTCGCCGCGTATTGCGGGCATAAGATACCGTTCGACCTGTTCACCTTTACATGCCATCAGGATGTTTTGCGGGCGTCCGAAGAAATGGTTCAGCGCCATAGAACCACGGCCCAATTCACGTTCTACCAAAGCAAAATCGACGTGGGACAACCCGGCGCAGCCAACACTTTCCGGAAAGTTACAAGCATAAAAGCCCAACTCAATCGTCTTGCGCTTGATCTCATCCGCGATCTCTTTGGGAACCTCCCCCGACCGTTCAACCATGTCTTCATGGGGGTAAATTTCGTTTTCAACGAAACTCCGCACAGTAGAGACGATCATCTCTTGTTCTTCACTTAACCCGTATTGCATTCCTGCTCCCTCACCAGCACCGCTGCTGGTCCTTATTCGTACTCTGTTCAATCATGAAACCTGTGTGGTCACATCACCGGCTCCGCCCCTTCAAGCGGTCTCGCATGCGATTGTCTGCGTCGTCTGTACCGTCATGAAACGTGCCAAAGAATTTATCCCACGGCATTTCTAATGATCCGTAGTTACACTCGAAAAACCGATGGTGCATCTGATGGTGAAACATGCCCATATGGATGCGCTTTCTACCCCGGACCCATATGCCTTCGAAACCCGTATGCGTGATAACTGCGGTCAAAGCGAAATACATCAAGTGACACACCACATGCACCGGATGAGTTGGAACGACGAAATGGATCAACACAGTTCCGAAATACAACAGATGCTCCACAGGGTGCATCGACAAACCTGACCATGGACCAACATCGGTGTTCCTGTGGTGCAAAGCATGAAACCGATAAAGTACGTTTGAATGCAAAACCCTGTGAATCCAATAGAAATAGAAACTTTCCCAAATTGGGATCAACAAAAACACAAGAACGAACCAAATTGGGGTATCCGCGAATGTTGTTTCGGGCGCCCATCCCTGTGCAAGAGACACCCATATTAGGATCTCAAATGCGCTCCATATCGGAACGGCCGACGCTAACGTCCACGTGACATTGTCCACCAATTGGCTTCCACCTGTGAACATTCTACCAGACCGAGGGAACGGTCGCGGGTCATACTTCCCGGTTAGGCCCTGTTTTTGGCCGCTGTGAAACCACCAATGCAATCCCCACGCCAAAAATGTTACGATCACTGTATTGCGCAGTAAGATGCCAAGCATCCACAGCCCGGGCGAACTGGCATCGTCTAGATTGGGCGACAAAAACCAAACGCACAAAAAAGACAGCACGACAATTCCAAGGTTGATCGATACCGGTAGCCAGCTACCAACATACCATCGAACTACGGCCGCGGGTTTGAAGGGGCGTTCAAATAACGGGTTCACTGTCAAAGGCAGGTCCGGCGTATGGTTCCAAGATGTCATCGCGAATACATCTGTTTCTTATGGGCACGTGTTCGCTGCGTAGCCGCAAAAGATCCGTCATGAAACGTGCCAAACCACCGATCAAAGGGCAGCTCTGAGGTCCCATAGTTGCACTCGAAATATCTGTGATGCAGTTGGTGAAAGAAATCCCCCGACTTGGCTGCTTCCGCATCACCAACAATGACCTTCTCAAACCCCGAATGGCTCATCACAGGGCTGATTTGCTGGAACATCGCGTGGAACATGAGATGCAATGGATGGGACGGCACAATCAGGTGAATCCAGTAGGTCGAAAAATAAAGCGCGTTTTCAAACCAATGGTTTGAAATTCCAGTCCAAGGTCCAATATTAACGTTGCGGTGATGAACAGCGTGCACGCGCGCATACAGTCTTGGATGATGTTCCAACCGGTGCACCCAATAATAATGAAAGCTCGACCAAGCTGGGATCAGGAACAACCAAAGGACGCTCCACACGGGGTTTTCTGTGAAACTGATGACCGGCACATACCCATTGGCCATCATCCAAAACAGTCCCCACTGATAGACCGTTGCGACCGTGATTGCGGATCCCAAAGTCCACCAGACATTGTCCCAAAGTTGCGAGCGGAAAGTAAAAGTTCCATTGGAGAATGCTAGATCCCGTGCATCAAACTTTTTGCGCTTCCCCTGGCCTTTGCGACTGTAAAGCCACCAATGCAAGCCACCCGCAACCAAGATCTGAGGCAACAGATTGGCCAACCAAACCTGAACCATCCAGCCGACTTGAAACGCCTGCATTGTCTCTAACGCCGGCAAAAACGCCCACCAGACAACAATTGCCAACACAAGTGGAACAGTAAGCGCAGTAACTTGAAACCAAGCCCCCTGATACCAACGCCACACAGCGCGCAAATCCAAAGGCCGCGAAAACAACGGGTTTAATTGAACAACACCGCCCGGGTGATAGTTCCAACGCGCGGCTTCTGGATCCGGACTTACATCTGTCATGTACCATTTCCCTGTAGGGTGAGCTTTAGCTCACGCGGCGTAGTCACTCTCTTCGGCGTCCAAAATCGCCTTGAGTTCTGCCAGATGCCGCACATCCTGCTCTGGATAATTCTCGATTTCTTCGACAGTCTTCGCGGCGATGTCATCTGGCAAGATCGACAAAGGCTGCCCCGTTTGAAGAGCGCGAATATAAACCTCGCAGGCGCGTTCAAAGAAATACATACGATTAAACGTTTGCGCGACAGTGTCCCCAATCACCATGATGCCGTGGTTTCCCATGACCATCACGAACTTCTTGGGGTCACTGAACAGCTGCGCGCACCGTTCGCCCTCTTCTTCAAAAGCAAGTCCACCATAGGCATCGTCAACAACTTGGCGGTCATAGAACATCGCCGCGTTTTGATCTAAAGGCGGTAGAATCTTGTTCTGCAGACACGCAAGCACAGTCGCGTGTACCGAATGCACGTGCATCGCGCAGCGCGCATGACGACAATGACGATGCAGCCCCCCATGCAAACCCCAAGCCGTAGGATCCGGTGCGTTCGGGCCTTCCAGCGTTTCTGGGTCATTGGCATCAATCACAAGCATGTCGCTGGCTTTGACCCGGCTGAAATGCATTTGATTGGGATTCATCAAGAACTTGGTGCCATCGTCATTGATGCTCAGTGAAAAATGGTTCGACACGCCTTCATGCATGTTCAATCTGGCCGTCCACCGAAACGCGGCCGCAAGATCCACGCGTTCTTGCCAATAATCCATGTTCGGGCGCAATTCAGTCACAGTCATCAAAGGTCCTCCTAAGTGTCAGCGTGCCTGCGGAAGACACCGCATTCAATCGCATTTGCGACAGGACTATAAAGGACGCGACGGCACCCAAGCATAGCCATTTTCGCACAAGATATAGGCCTCACGTAACCCGTGTGGCTTGTCCATTGGCTCTTGTAAAACAGTTGCTCCTGCTGCTTGGGCCGCCTTTACGGCCACATCGGGATCGGTGTCATACAATCGAATTTCCAATCCTCCACCACGCGGGGGTTGTTCAGGAACCAAACTCAACATCGGGTTGGAATGATAGGTCCCATCGCTGTGAATTTGAAAAATCTGGTCGCCATAGGCCATGATTGCGAAATCCGCCGAGACGCGATGTGAAACCATGCCAAACACAGACTCTAGAAAGGTAACTTCCGACAACACGTTCCGCACAAGGATGTTCAACCCAATCCCACGCAAAGATGCTCCGAAGTCTTCTGCCGATACTGTTTCGAAATCCATCACCGCTCTCCCGGTCAGCTGCCCACGCAAAGTCAGCTTGGCCGATCCAAATTCTTCCGTCCAGTCCTATGACGCTGCGCGGTAATTCGATCACCCCTCTTGCGTCTTCTGATCGGGTTTGAAATATTGGGACATGGAAATAACGCTAACATGGCCCGAGGCGGCCCCCGATCTTATCAATGTGGCCGCTGGCCGCGCACCTGCAGACACTGTCATCAAGAACGGTATCTGGGTGAATGTTCACTCCCGCGAAACACTGCCCGGCTATGACCTAGCGATCAAACATGGTCGCATCGCATGTGTTGTTCCTGATGCTTCAGCTCAGATCGGACCTGACACAACAATCATCGACGCGGCCGGACGCTTCATGATTCCGGGCCTCTGTGACGGACACATGCACATCGAAAGCGGGATGCTGACGCCAGCAGAATTCGCGCGTGCGGTCATTCCGCATGGTACAACAACTATGTTTACAGACCCGCACGAGATCGCAAATGTCCTGGGCCTCGCTGGTGTGCGTATGATGCATGACGAAGCCGCGTTGCAGCCCATCAACATCTTTACGCAAATGCCCTCTTGTGCGCCTTCGGCTCCTGGCCTCGAGACGACAGGCTATGAAATTTCGCCCGAAGACGTGGCCGAGGCTATGACTTGGCCCGGCATTATTGGCTTGGGTGAAATGATGAATTTCCCCGGTGTTGCCAATGCAGACCCGAAAATGTTGGCGGAAATTGCGGCGACACAAAACGCCGGGAAAACCGTGGGCGGACATTATGCTTCGCCTGATTTAGGCCCTAGTTTCGCGGCCTATGTCGCTGGCGGCCCTGCAGATGATCACGAAGGAACCTGTGAATCAGATGCCATTGCGCGCGTGCGCCAAGGCATGCGTTCTATGATGCGGCTGGGGTCTGCGTGGTATGATGTCGAAAGCCAAATCACAGCGATCACGGAAAAGGGGCTCGATCCGCGCAACTTCATTTTGTGCACCGACGATTGCCACTCGGGCACATTGGTGAATGACGGGCATATGAATCGCGTTGTTAGACACGC
>CALHST010000053.1 GCA_938038825.1 uncultured Paracoccaceae bacterium
GTGTTACGACACGTGGTGTCTGGATCCCCGCCGCTTTACCGGACATGCCAATGTCGAGCTGACAGCGTTAAAAGCCATCGAAGATTACCAGAACGAATTCCGTTTTCACGTCCCACATGAACACCGCCCCGCAGGTCGGCCGGCCAAAACCACACCGCTCACCCCGATCCTTGCGGCGCAAGGCGCAGAATTCACAGTTGTGAACGGGTGGGAGCGTGTCGATTACATCAAACCAACACCAGAGTTCCACCCATCGCTTAGCTTCGATTTTGATGAGACTTTCGATGTGGTGGCCGCAGACGTGCGTAACGTGCAAACACATGTGGGGCTGTGCGAGGTCAACGGCTTTAACCGGTTCGAAATTACAGGCGCAGACCGGCACGCGTTTCTGGATCGGATGATGTGTGGAACCGTCACCAAACGGGATGGGCGCGTGGGGCTGGGGTATTTGTTGAACCACCACGGGATGATCAAAGGCGAAGCAACGATCGCCAATATTCCCGCATCAGATCGCGGGCCTGCACGGGTTTGGTACGGGTCCGCCGCCGCCGCAGAATTCCATGATATGGATTGGCTGACCGCACATCTGCGCAAAGACGAAGACGTGCAGATCCGCAGCCTGACAAACGATCAAACCATCCTTGTTCTGGCCGGGCCCAAGGCCCGCGATGTTCTAAGCGCCTGCGCCCGAGGCGATTGGTCCCCCGAGACCTTCCGCTGGTTGTCGGTGCGCGAGTGTTTCATTGGGTTTGCCCCGGCCACGGTAATGGGCGTCAGCTTTTCCGGCGAATTAGCGTATGAAATTCACGTCCCCAACGCGTCGCTTTATGCCGCGTATTTGGCCCTGCGCGAAGCCGGAGCCGCGCATGGATTGCAACTTTTTGGGGCCCGCGCAGTCGAGTCCATGCGCATGGAAAAGGGTTTTCTGCATTGGAAAGCAGACCTGATCACGGAATTTGATCCCTTTGAAACCGGGTTGGATCGGTTTGTGACGCTGGACAAGGCGGACTTTATCGGGCGCGAGGCGTTGATCGCGCGCAAAGACGCGGGCCCGAAGAAACGGCTTGTGACGCTGGACGTCGACAGCACCTCAACCCCGGCTCATGGTGGGGCCTCGGTGATGATCGACGACCATGTGGTTGGCACCATCACATCCGGGGAATGGGGGCACCGGGTTGGGAAAAATCTGGCTTATGCCTTTGTCGATCCAGATATGGCAGGATTGGGCAACGAAATGACGCTGGATCTGTGTGGTAACCGCGTCAAGGTCACTGTCATCGCCCCCTGCCCCTATGATCCGACCTTTGAGCGGATGCGCAGTTAAGCCTGAACAGCAACCGATATTGTTCCCATTCAACACATCGGGCGCCCTGTTTCCGGGGCGCCCGTTCTGTTCCAGGATAAAGCGTCGCGTTATCCCATGGTGCTGTTCGCCAAATTAGCGAAACAACAAACGATCTTCCAAAGACTTCAAGCTATGCTGATAAAAGCTGTGCGCCTCGTCCGCAGGGATACCTTTGGCATTGGCATACATGGACCACAGTTCCAAACCTTGGTCTGCGTATTCCTGCAAGTTGTCCAGCAACGCATCGTCGGCTTTGACGATTTTCAGGTTATTTCTGACCATGTCAGAGCGGAACCCATTGTCGAACGCATCCCATGACGCGGAACGCGCGGACAGAGCCTCGCCCGAGATGGACGTGATGGCCTCTTGATCTGCATCCGAGATTTTGGCCCATGCGTCGTTGGACAAAATTACCGAAAAGGTTGGCGTATAAAGCCCATAATCGACTTCTGTCACTGTCACGTTTTCGTTCCAAATCCCGACGGCGCGTGCAGCACCATGTGCAAGGAAGAATGTTGGATCTGCTGTGTTTGACTCTTTGTAGTCCGCCATCCACGTCGACACTTCTTCTTGCAGGACTTTTGGTCCGCGAACATCCAGACCTTCAAAGTAAGGAACCGCATACATATTCCGCGCAGCGACGTTTTCACTTGCCAGAACCGGCGTGTCGGATTCGCGCCAAATGTGGGCGGCCGGGGCTGCAATGAACCCAAGAAGATGCGCATCGTCGAAATAGTCTGTCTTGGACAGGTACTCTTCGTGCAAACGCCACAGCGATGTCGCCGTTTGTTCCGCAGAACCGCCATTCAAAGGCAGCATGGGAAGCTGCAACAAGGGATGGGATGCGCTGAGCTTGGAGTTCAGCACATAGGCACCATCCACCTGCCCCGACGTGACCAGTTCAAATTGATCCGCTTGATCGCGGTTCATCACGTCTGGGTCCACAAACTGCACTCTGCCTTCTGTCACTTCGGTGATTTCATTCAGATAGACGTCAATGATGCCGGAATTGATGACAAATGGCGGTGCGGATGTTTTGTTGAACGCCAGCACGACAACATCGCTTTGAACCGCTTCATCAGCCGCTTCGCTTGCTTGCGGGGCCACAGTATCCGCTTGTGCAACTTGCGTTGTGGCGACAACGGCCGTTCCGGGCATGGCAGCAAAGGTCCCATCGCTGTTCTTGCAGGGGACCTCCAGCGTCATGCCAACCACAATCACATTTGGATTGGACCCGATGATCAACTTGTTATGATTGTACAACGGACGGAACGACGATTTTCCATAAGCGCGCGCGTTGATGCGCCCCAAAACGTCGCCTCTTTTGACAGTATACGTGGTTCCGCATTCGATGGGTCCACTGCTCGCAAAAACAGGGGCTGCGACGGTCACCCCAGTTGCGAAAACACTCGCTATTAAACTTTTTGCTAAATTTTTCATAATATGGCTCTTTTTTCCTGTTTAAAAAAATCCTGACTCTTGCGTTCAAGATTTCCAGCAAACGAAAACAAGGCAATGTGGCCGAAAGTTGAAAAAAGTTTGTGGTAAATGCAGTAATTGACCCCAGGTCATCTTTTCTTGTCGATGCTTGATAGATCATTGAAATTTATGCACAAAAAAAAGGCGCTCCGTAAACAGAGCGCCTTGAATTTTTGTCGCTTGGCTGGGGAAGCCCCCGGCCAGAAAGCTTAGGCCAGTTCGACTTCTGCGCCAGCTGCTTCCAGCTTGGCTTTCACGTCTTCGGCTTCGGCTTTGTCGACGCCTTCTTTGATCTTGCCACCGGCTTCGACCAGGTCTTTGGCTTCTTTCAGGCCCAGGCCTGTGATGCCGCGTACTTCTTTGATCACGTTGATCTTGGAAGCGCCCGCGTTCTTCAGAACGACGTCGAATTCAGTTTTCTCTTCTTCTGCTGCGCCACCGCCATCGGCTGGGCCAGCCATCATCACTGCGCCACCGGCGGCAGGTTCGATGCCATACTCGTCTTTGAGGATGGTTTTCAGTTCTTGTGCTTCAAGCAGAGTCAGACCTACGATGTCTTCTGCAAGTTTTTTCAGATCAGCCATTTTATCAGCTCTTTCCGTTTTAAATTATCTGTTCCAACGTGAGGGGGAATCCCTACGCCAGCATGACATTGCTTAGGCCGCCGCCTTGTCCTCGATCGTGGACAAGATGGAGGCGATGTTGCTTGCAGGTGCGCCAATCGCGCCGGCAATGTTGGAGCCAGGTGCACCGATGCAGCCAGCGATCGAAGCAATAAGCTCTTCGCGCGATGGCAGTTTCGATACGGACTTGACACCTTCACGGTCCAGTACGTTTCCGTCCATGGCCCCGCCAAGAATGACGAACTTGTCGTTTTCCTTGGCAAAGTCTTCTGCGACCTTCGCCGCGGATACAGGATCCTCGGAATAGGTCAGAACGGTCATGCCTGTCAGCAGGTCACCCATCGCTTCGATGGGTTTGCCTGCAAGGGCAATTTTCGCGAGTCTGTTTTTAGCAACACGAACCGACGCTTCCGCACCAGAGGCACGGGCACGCAGGTCCTGCATTTCAGCAACTGTCAGGCCGACATAGTGGGAAACCACTACGACGCCAGAGCTTTCGAAGATTTGGCTGAGATCCTCAACCAAGTTCTCTTTCTGGGCTCTATCCACAGTTTTACTCCAGTTGTGGGGCCTTTTTGACGGGCCCCGGCTCAGTATGACCGGATTGCTCCGGCGGTTGGGTCCAACATTACGGGACTCCCGAACCACCGAAGGCCACGGCCTACGATCTGTCTGGATTTTCCCGTCTCAGGCAGGAATTACAGGCCACAAGGACCAACCCACCGTCTTGGACGAAGTCAAGCCCGCACGAATCAACGCACGGACTTAGTGATCGCCGTATAGGGGGCTTTGAAAGCTGTGTGAAGCAGAAAGATGCGGCCACAATCTGTGCTGACCGAGCGCGCGCGGGGGCGGTGCCAGCCCACAGATTTGTTTAACACCAACAGCTTCGCATCGCCGCCAGTGATTTGGATCTTTGTCACGATGTGGCCCCGAGAGACGTGTGAATAGCCCCGTTTCAACCTCAAAAATGACGCGTTTGTTGTCAACACTTACCGAAGAGTAAATGTGACGGTGAAGCGATGGTTGCGAAGTCGAGTAAGAGTGACAGCACACAGGTTAACGGTGCGCTTTCGCGAGGGCCTCTGTTGAGTGTGGCTGTGATGTGCATGTCCTTTCTGGCCCCCTTGACCGTGGATGCCGCGTCACCTCCGAAATTCATCACCGCAAAACACGCAGTTGCAGCCCCCGAGGCCGCCGCGCGCCTTTGCCAGACCTATTCCTGGGCGTGCTCCGCACAAGGTGCGCGTGTGTCCGCGGGGAGTTCAGCAGATCTGGCTGCCCTGAAGCAGGTGAATGCGTCAATCAATCGAAGCGTGCGCGAGATCACGGATGAAAGTCAGTTCCGCGTGTTGGACCATTGGACATTACCAACGTCCAAAGGGGGCGATTGCGAAGACTTTGCGTTGCTCAAGAAACAGCACCTTATGCAAATGGGGTTTCCTGCGAAGTCGCTTCTGATCGCGACGGTCCTTGATCGGCAGCGCCAAGGTCACGCGGTTCTAGTTGTGCGCACGTCCCATGGGGATTTGGTGTTGGATAACCTAACCAACAAAATCAAATATTGGGATGACACTGGGTACATGTTCTTGCGCATGCAAAATCCAAACGCGCCAAGCACATGGATCATGGTTGGCGCGTCAGGTTAGGCTTAATACTTGGCCAGCTCATGGCAACTCAGACTTAGAAACCGTTGTCGATTGGTTCCGGCTCCGGTTCCGGTTCTGGCTCAGGTTCCGGCTCTGGCTCGGGTTCCGGCTGAGGTTCTGGTTCTTGCTCGGGCTGCGGACCTGGTTCTGGCTCTGACTCGGGCGTGTTGTCTGGATTATCTGGGCTTTCCGAAGACGTAAGAGAGCGCACGGATGCTGTCGCAGTCTCGGTCAGCAAGGCTGCAAGTCCCGGGCAGGAGTCCGTTGCAGCATTCAACACATCTTCGAACTTGCGATGCAGCTGGATGCGGCGCAGCAACCCACGCGATACCGCGTCACACGCACAAAACGATTTGATATCACCCGAACGCAGGGTCAGGCGTGCGAATTTTGAATCGCACGTGGTATTGCCCCACGCCACAACAGGGGCTGACACGGACAACAGCGTCGCACAGCATGTTGCTTTCACAAAAGACTTCATAAATCACGCTCCCTTTGGAAGGCGGCGCAATTTAGAAACCCCGACAAGCCCCAATGCGCCTGTCAAAAGAAAGAGAACCGAAGCTGGCACCGGAACTGAGGACAAACGCAGTGCCGCGCGACCCTCAATTTCCGGCTGCTGAATGACGTTTCCTGTAATGGCATAATCCCCCGGTGCCAAAAGCCACTGAGCCGAACTAAATCGGTCATCAAAAAACGCGGCGGTATAGTCATCCCGAAGATCCGTCCCAGTCGCGGATGCGGCACTGGTCTCGCCCAACAAGACGCCATTCGCAAACACTTCAAACCGGTCACCGTCCCGGAATGCGTCTGTGATTTGCAGGTAAGCCGCATCAGTCAGCGAAAACGTGAATGACACAAGGCTGAAAGCCGTTTTGTCCGTACTTAGAAATCCACTTCCCAGCCCAACTGTATTGTTCAGATCAAAAAGGAACTCATTCCAAAGCCCATCCACAGTCAGTGGCTGTGACACAGTAGATGCTTGGGAAAAAACGGGGGTACAGGCCAAAACAGCGGCCAGAAAAGCACTTTTTAAATTCATGATTATTTCCTCGCAGATAACTCGTGAATTCATGGCCCGCCACACACCAACGCACATAGGTCAGAGATGCCGCTGCCATCCATGAAAGCAGTGTCGTTACAACATTTTTCAGAACTGTACATTTACGGCCAAAATTGACCCCAAACACACCAAGCTTAGACGTCGATAAAAATTTAATAATACACTAAGTATTAAAAAAGTGTGAGTGACGTCACGTTTTTGACCAAATTTTATTGATCGAAAAAATCAACGACTGCAACTATATGATTCAAAACAGCAAACACCGAATCGAATTTGGGAAAATTCAATTCGTTGATTTTGCAAGCAATGAGTTTTCCCCAATTATGGTGATTCTGACGCCCGCATGCGTTGAATCAGATCTTTTAATTCGGTGGTCGACACGTTCTCGGTTCTGGGCAGGTACAGCACGTCACACAGGTCCCCTAGAAAATCAAATTTCCCGGCCCAATCATCCCCGATTGCAAACAGATCCACGCCATATGCCTGCACGTCGTCACGTTTTTGTTCCCATGTGCGTTCCGGGATGACCTGGTCCACATAACGGCAGCCTTCCAGAACTTCGACGCGGTGTTCAAAAGGAATGGCCGTTACCTTGCCTTTGCCCAAGTTGAATTCGTCCGTCGAACAGGCCACGATCAGCTTATCGCCGAGATCCGACAGGCGGCGCAGAAGACGCAGGTGGCCCACATGAAACAGGTCGAATGTGCCATAGGTCAGGACGACGTTATACCTCACGAGTTGGCACCATTCTGAACCACCCATGCGCTTTCATCTGAATCCAATATCGTGCGGAACAGCTTAAACCGTCGATTGGCCTCGCGCCATGGAAACGAAAAACCTGGATCCGGCTCACGCCATCCTGGTCCGTAATTCACTTCCAACATCTTCTCGGGATTTGCGGGGATGGGGCAATGCGTAGCCTCGCAGATCTTCAAAGGGAGAACATCAGCGTCTCTCAATTCGCCCTTGGTGTGCGGATAGATATTGACTTGTCCGTCTTCGATCCAGCAGGGAAACACGTCAATGTTCACCCCACTCGAGGATTTCAATTTGAACACACCATAGTTGCGCTGCGGTGGTTTTTTGATCAGCCGCTTGCTTTGCAGCTTCTGATACACGGCGATCCATTCTTTCGCCGCATCCCGTTCGTTGTCTGCCGTCAGAATGACAGCCAGATCGACATCATCATCATGTGCGATGAAACCACCCTCGCGCACGGATCCCAGCAAGGTGCCCGAGTTGAGAAAAACTTCGCCGATGACTGTGCGCACATCTTTGATCGCTTGGGTCACGTCCCCCCAAACCTGTTTGTGATCCAATGTGGCAAAGGATTCAAAAAAGAACAGACCATCCATGGGATGGCCGCGGTCTTTCGCCTGCTTTAGAAGATCTTGAAAATCGCCAAACTGGGCGCCCTCTTCTGCGGCAAGACGCATTTGGGACAGACGATACAGCGGCTTTTGCGCCATGCGGGGGCGTTTGCCTTGTGCCAAGGTCACAGCCACCTTGGCCTCAAGGAACGTTGTTTGCGCGGAATGCGCATCACTGACCGTGACAGAGTCCAAGTCTTTCAGGGCGACATCAGGGCGTTTGGAATCTGGCGAACTTGCCAAGAATTCCAAAGCCTTATCGCGCCAAACGGCGAGCTGTTCAGGCCCTGCCTCTGCACCGGGTGATACTGCGTCCATAACTTGCTCTCCTTGGTGCAGTGTTTGCCCTGCTTTTGCGCAATAAACGACGCTGCTCTGCTGCAAGTCAAGGCACCTGAGAACCCGCGTTCTTAACCGATGTATTCGTCACGCAATTGTCGCCGCAATACTTTGCCCGACAACGTCACGGGAACTTCGTCCACAAACTTCACCAATCGGGGCGTTTTGTAGTTGGTCAGGTTCTCACGGCAAATTGCGAGAATGGTCTCTTCCGTAACGCTGTCATCGCTGCGCACAACAAAGGCGGCAGGGGCCTCTCCCATCTTTTCGTCTTCGATGCCGATCACGCCAACTTGCACCACTCCCGGCAGGGTCGAGATCACGTCTTCAATCTCGTTCGGGGATACGTTGAAGCCCGAGACAAGGATCATGTCTTTCTTGCGATCCACGATCTCGAGAAAGCCATCTGCGTCCATGACCCCAATATCACCCGAGTAGTACCACCCATCCTTAATTGCTTCGTCTGTGGCCGCGACGTTGCCCAAGTAGCCTTTCATCATAGACGGTGTGCGTGCGATGACCTCGCCTGCCTCGCCGTCGGGTACATCTTCACCCGCGTCGTTCACAATCCGCACTTCGGCGCCGGGAACAGGGATTCCCACCGTTCCAAAGCGATTATCTTTCGGTGGGTTCAAGGTTAAAATGCCAGACACTTCGGTCATGCCATAGCCCTGATTGATGCCCAAGCCCGTCTTTTGCAGCCATTTTTCGGCCACGCCGGTGGTTTGCGCGGCCCCACCGGACCCGCCAAAATTGACGTTTTCAAACATCTCTTTCTTGAACCAAGGCTCTGCCAACAAAGCGGCGTAAAGCGTGTTGATCCCTGTGAACCAGGTGAAACTGTATTTCTCGAACGCCTTGTGCAGGTTCGATGGGGGCCGTGGGCTGGGCACCAGCACACAATGCCCGCCGGTCGTCAATCCGGCGATGAAAATCAGAGTGTAAGCCGTGATGTGATACAAGGGCAGCGCAACAAGAACTGTCTCGCCCTGCCCGCTCATCAGCTCGGCTGTCATCAGACGCGCTTGCTCGGCGTTGATCAACACGCTTTCGTGGCTTAATTCCGCGCCTTTGCTGCGCCCTGTCGTGCCGCTGGTGTATTGATAAAGGCTTGTGTCGGTTGCAGCCACATGGGCCGTGTAGCCAGCCACCTTGCCCGCGCTGACATGTCCCGCACCCTGTTGAAGAGCGGTTGCAAATGGCGTGTGCGGCGTGCGCATATCGGGAATGACCTTGCGCACGCGTTTCAGCACAAAGCCAAGGATGGCTTTTTTGATCGTCGGGAAGAAATCCACAATCGACAGGGTGATCACATGTTTGACCCCGGTGTTCGCCACAATCTGGTCCAGCTTGTCCCCAAACAAGTTGATGATCACAACGGCCTTGGCTTTGCTGTCGGTGAGTTGGTGTTCCAACTCTTGCGCTGTGTAGAGAGGATTGACGTTTGTGCTGATGCACCCGGCCTTGGCAACGCCAAGAGAGGCGACACAAAACCCAATGCAGTTGGGCGACATCAGCGCCACTGTATCACCGGCGTTCAGGCCAAGCACGTCCCGCAAATAGGCTGCGAAATTGTCGGAATATGTGCCAAGCTGATCGAATGTGATCGTGGTTTCGGCCCCGGTCGGCAGGATCGTGGTAAGCGCGGGCCGACTGCCATAGGTCTTGACCGCCGCATTAATGGCTGACGGTAAGGTCAAAGCAGACATTTTTGCAGGGTCAAACCCGAGCGCGTCCTCTGAATAGTATTTTTCCCACGGTGCCGTCATTCCAGTTTCCTCCCGATATGGCCATTTGCGGCCTTATGAGAGCAGACAACCACATTTGAGCGCATCCGCAAAGCGTTCATATCTTTGACGACGCAGAGGAATTTTTGGTGGGAAACCTTTGGCGTCACGCCATCCGCACATGACGACCATTTTAGGCCCGTATGTGTCCAGTATTTAGGCATGGACGCGTGAGTTCGAACGAAAAAGGCCCCCGGAAAACCGGAGGCCTTTTCTCATTCAAATCAACATGAAGTTGCTTATTCAGCAACCGCGCTGTCGATATCCAAAGTCACGCCAGGGCCCATTGTGGAGCTGATCGAGATCTTTTTCATGTAAGCGCCTTTGGCACCCGATGGCTTTGCCTTGGCGACCGCACCCATAAAGGCACGGATGTTTTCAACCAGTTTGGCATCGTCAAAGGACGCTTTGCCAACACCTGCATGCACAACACCGGCTTTTTCCGCTTTGAACTGAACTTCGCCGCCTTTGGCGTTTTTCACAGCGTCTGCCACGTCCATAGTGACCGTACCCACTTTGGGGTTTGGCATCAGGTTGCGGGGGCCAAGAACTTTACCCAGACGGCCCACGATGGGCATCATGTCTGGCGTAGCAATGCAGCGATCAAAGTCGATCGTGCCGCCTTGGATGGTTTCCATCAGATCTTCTGCACCCACGATGTCGGCGCCAGCCGCTTGGGCTTCTTCTGCTTTGGGGCCACGGGCGAATACAGCAACGCGCACTGTTTTACCCGTGCCATTTGGCAGGCCAACCACACCACGGACCATTTGGTCTGCGTGACGTGGGTCAACACCCAACTGAACGGCGATTTCGATGGATTCGTCGAATTTTGCAGTTGCGTTGGCTTTAACCAAGCTTACCGCGTCTTCTACGCTAAGTTTTTCTTTGCCAGCGAAGGCTTCACGGGACGCTTTTGTGCGTTTTCCAAGCTTTGCCATCTTACTTCACCTCAATGCCCATAGACCGGGCAGAGCCCAGAATGATCTGCATCGCGGCTTCGATATCGTTCGCGTTCAGATCTTTCATCTTCGCTTCTGCGATTTCACGCACTTGCGCAGGCGTCACAGAGCCAACAGTTTCGCGGGATGGATTGGTTGCACCCGATTTCACTTTGGCCGCCTTTTTCAGGAAGTAAGAAGCCGGGGGCGTCTTGATTTCCATGGAAAAGGATTTGTCCTGGTAATAGGAAATCACGGTTGGACACGGCGCACCGGGGTCCAGATCCTGTGTCTTTGCGTTAAACGCTTTACAGAATTCCATGATGTTAATGCCGCGCTGACCCAATGCTGGTCCCACTGGTGGGGATGGGTTTGCTTGACCGGCAGGCACCTGCAATTTCATGGTGCCAGCAAGCTTCTTAGCCATTTGCTTTGTCCTTTCTCAACTCCCCTTGGTCGCGACCGCGGGAATATGTGTGATGTGGTTCGGATTGATACGCGCGCGCACCGTGCCTCCCACAGGGATTGCCGTGTTGCCACGACAGAGCCGCCGCTTACCGCGATGTTCTGGTTTTTGCAAGCCCTTTGGGGCGCGATTGCCTTTAAAACACGGGGTGTTTGTGGCGCCTGCGCTGAAGGTGACGCAGCCTGTTGTGTCCACGGGACTGGGACCCCAAGGTCTTGTGTTTAAGACCCCGTACCGGTGCCCGTTGCCGGGGTTGTTTTGTCCAGCATGGAGACAAGGTTGTCCATCATGTTGGCCATGTCGGGGTTCTGATCAGAGGGTTCATTCCAGGTCCATTCCGTCAACGATTCGAGCGTCACAACATTGGATCGGGACTCGTCATTCTGCAGCTGTCTATGAACGTCACTGGCATGCTGTCGCAGCGTATCCAGCATGTCTGGGGACAATTCAAGGTTATGCAAACCCGCCGAGCGTGCACAGTAACACTGCACCCAATAAGGCGTGGTTGTGCGATCTTCGGGGCTAAGAGCATAGCCCCCCGCATTCACTGTTGCGATGATTTTGACAGCACATTCCTGCCCCATCCACACCGCGCGCGAGAGTTGCACGTCATCGTCAAAGGACGTCTTGATCATTCGGGCAACGTCCAAGGCCTCGCAGATGTCCACAATCAGCATCGCAATTGCAAAGTCACATATCGGCAAGGTCGCGACATGTGACAAAACACGAATGTCAGACACTGCGCGTGGATCCCATGGAACAGACTGCACCAGATCCCACAACTCGGCGCGGGTCAGCAATGGCAAAACATGCATTGCCAGATCAGGGTCTTTTACACTTAAGTCTCCAACATAGGTCACGACACACATATCGTTGTGCTGCGCATCCTGTGATGGAGGAAATGCACGTTGCACCGAAGCCGGTACAACGTGCATGGCCAAACGTAACACGGCCAATCTCCATACTCGTTACTACACACTCACGTTTGATCGCTGAAACGTGACCAGTTTGTGAAAATTGTACGAAGAAGCTGGACGTTGACGTAACGTCAATTAACGCAGGACTGGAAACCAGTCTTCACGCAGGTGTTGCCCCGCCTGCATATCGTGCCCTGGAAACGGCGGTGACGTTGGGCCGGGACGTTTGATATAGCGGGCATCCTCGCCCACAAGTCGCAGGGAAAACGCACGCCGGCGCAGTGTGCTGTTGTTCCCGCGTGCCCCGTGCAAAGTCCGAAAATTAAAGGCCACGGCGTCACCGGGCGCCATGTCCCATTCGCGGATGGTCATACCGTCGGCTTCCGGATCGGGGACGGGCATATAATCACCCGCAAAGAACGCCTCTTGCGAGGTCCAGCGGGTTGGCATCACATCTTTTTCCCACAGATGGGACCCTGCCACGCACCGCAGCGACGCGTCGCGCACGGGGTCCAAGGGCACCCAAAAGCTGACTGTTTGTTGCCCTTCGACGAAATAATAAGGGCCATCCGAGTGCCACGGTGTTGCCATGGATGTTCCCGGTTCTTTCACCAAAACATGGTCATGAAACATCTGCACGCGCTGAGATCCCATCAAAGCGCCCGCCGCGTCCGCAATAGCGAGATCCTTCACCACATCCACAAATTCAGGGATTCGGGTCCAGTTGCAGTAATCGTCAAAGAATCGCCCGGTCTCTCCGGTCTTTTTGTTTTCGGACGCATAAGGACCGGGGTCTGCCATATTGCGGGCAACACCCGCTTGCAGACCGGGAACATGATCCGCAAACAATCCACGCAGAACAACAACGCCATCGCGCTGATACGTCTCAATCTCGGATTGGGAGGGCACCCGTTATTTCCGACGCAGCCGGATCACCACATCAACAGATGCAATTTCAGCACCCGCAGGTGCATTAGGCAGCTGCGAAATGACCAACTGATCTGATGGCGCATCTGTCAGTGTTGCGTCATCTTCCCAATAAAAATGGGGGTGATCATGTGTGTTGGTGTCAAAATAGCTTTTGGAACCGTCGACAGTGACTTCCTGCATCAACCCGGCATCACAGAAGGTGCGCAATGTGTTGTAGACAGTGGCAAGCGAGACCGCCTCGCCCTCACACTTGGCTGATTCAAACAGACTTTCTGCCGTGACATGGCGGTCCTGACCGTCCCCCACCAAAAGGGCCGCAAGCGTTACACGCTGGCGGGTGGGACGCAGTCCTGCCATTGCCAGCCAATCGGTTCCAACTTCATGCGAGGTACGTGTCATGGGTCTCTCTTTAGCACACTTGTGTGTATATAAGGGCGCATAGGGTAAAATTTCAATTGAAAATCAATCGCAATAGCGGGGCATTCGGTCGCTGCGACACGACTTGCGGCCCCGGCATCGCAGATGTTAAACGAAGCGAACTGAAACCACCTGCCAAGGAGACCTGCGCGCCATGGCCCAATATCCATCTTCTTTTGACCGCGACGACCTGCTGAAATGCGCCCGCGGAGAGTTGTTCGGCCCCGGCAATGCGCAATTGCCTGAACCCCCGATGCTGATGATGGACCGCATCACGGACATATCGGGTGACGGTGGTGAGAACGGCAAAGGCCACGTTGTGGCTGAATTCGATATCACCCCGGATCTGTGGTTCTTTGATTGTCACTT
>CALHST010000054.1 GCA_938038825.1 uncultured Paracoccaceae bacterium
GGTTTGGTGGTCATAGCGCAAGCAAAACACCCGGTCCCATCCCGAACCCGGCCGTTAAGTGCTGTTGCGCCGATGGTACTGCATCTTAAGGTGTGGGAGAGTAGGTCACTGCCAAACCTAATAAACCGTTCAATAAACAAAACATATCTCTCATAACGATCCATAATCCTAAACCTACACTCTAAATCGCTTAAGATACGCACGAAGCGCGTTAAGTTTTGTGCGGCTCTTGACGTTAACACACCATCAGTCTTCCATGCACACTCCAACTCTGAGGAGCAGTGGGTATAATGGATGACAGGAAACTTGGTGGGTACATTCCGCGTGATCGCGCGTGGCAGCCGGATGCGCTGACGCCACCCTACAAAACATCCGTAAAGCGCAGCCCGCAAGCGGCGCTGTTGTCGTTTCCATCGTCACTTTCAGAAGAAACGAGCCCGGTTTTTGGTCATGCGACCATTGGGGCATTAGATAACGACTTGATTCACAATTTCGCCGCCCCATCACAGAGCGCGATTGGACCGCGGATCATTGTGCACGGCCAGGTTCTGGATGAAACAGGGCGACCTGTGCCCAATGCGTTGATCGAAGTGTGGCAAGCCAATGCTGGCGGGCGGTATCGTCATGCCAAGGAAGGCTATCTTGCCCCATTAGATCCGAATTTCGGTGGATGCGGGCGCATGATCACGGACGAAAACGGCGTTTACGAATTCAGAACCGTGCAACCGGGTCCTTACCCCTGGCCCAATGGGATGAACGATTGGCGTCCCGCGCATATCCATTTTTCGATTTTTGGCCACGGTTTTGCTCAGCGTCTGATTACGCAGATGTATTTCGAAGGGGATCCGTTGATCCAGCGCTGCCCGATTGTTGGTGTTCTCAAAAGCCAAGAGGCCGTGGACGCACTGACCGCGCCCTTGGACATGAACCGCACGGTGCCGATGGATTCTTTGGCATATAAGTTTGACATTGTGCTGCGCGGACGGCGGCAAACCTATTTTGAAAACCGGGTAGAGGGGCTTTAACATGCCGCAATCGTTGAATTATTTGCGCGAAAGCCCTAGTCAAACTGCGGGACCATATGTGCATATCGGATGTACGCCAAATTTCGCGGGGATCGACATATATGGCGGGGATCTTGGCACTGTCATGAAAACAGGGCCGGTCAAAGGGCAGGAGATCACGGTAAAAGGTGCTGTTTTTGACGGAACCGGAACAGTGTTGCGAGACGCCATGGTTGAGATCTGGCAAGCCGATGCGGCGGGTCTGTATCCCTCTGCGAATGAGACCCGGGGTGCTGCGGATCCGAACTTTACTGGATGGGGACGCTCTGCCGGGGATATGGACACGGGTGAATTCACGTTCGAAACCGTGAAACCTGGACAGGTGCCTTGGCCTGACGGGCGGATGCAGGCGCCCCACATCACAGTTTGGATTGTTGCGCGGGGGATAAACCTTGGCCTGCAGACACGCTTGTATTTTGAGGACGCGGCAGAGGCCAATGCCGTGGATCCCATACTATCCCGTATAGAACATCAGAACCGTGTGCCAACATTGCTTGCCAAACTGGAGAAGGATGGGTCTTATCGGTTTGATATTCATTTGCAGGGACCGCATGAAACCATCTTTTTCGATATCTAAGTCATGACGAACCCTTGTATCATCTGTGTGGCCATCACGGGGTCTGTTCCGACCAAAGCGGATAATCCTGCGGTTCCAATTTCTGTTTCAGAACAAATAGAAAGCACCCATGCGGCGTTTGAGGCCGGGGCGTCGATCTGCCATGCGCATGTCCGCAATCCTGACCAAACGCCCACATCAGATCCGGATCAATTTGCGGCCCTGAAGGAGGGGTTAGAAACCCATTGCCCGGGTATGATTGTGCAATTCTCAACCGGAGGGCGATCCGGCGCGGGGGCAGAACGTGGGGGAATGCTGCCATTGCGGCCTGATATGGCGTCTTTGACAGTGGGGTCCAACAACTTCCCCAAGCGGGTTTATGAAAACCCGCCTGATTTGGTGGCGTGGTTGGCGGATGAGATGGTCACCTATGACGTCAAACCCGAGATTGAGGCGTTTGACCTGAGCCATATTTTCGTGGCGTCCCAGATGTATGACGCTGGCACCATCAAGGATTTGCCGTATGTGCAATTTGTGATGGGGGTTAAAAACGCGATGCCAGTGGATCGGCACGTGTTTGATTTTTATGTGCAAACTGTTCATCGCCTGTTCGGCGTGGACGCGCCGTGGTGTGCGGCGGGGATTGGGGCCAATCAGGTGGTTTTGAACGAATGGGCCATCACGCAAGGTGGGCATGTGCGCACCGGGTTGGAAGACAATGTGCGCTTGGACAAACAAACTTTGGCGCCGTCCAATGCGGCTTTGGTGAAACGCGCGGCGGATCTGTGTGCGCAACACGAACGACCCGTCGCCACATGGCACGAAGCCCGCGAGATATTGGGCCTGCGTAAGGTTGTGGTTTAAATGCAGGGGATCTGCACTGCGCAAAATCCGTTGCCCAAGATGAGACTTATCAGGAGTGCTGTGACGTGAACATTTTGTTCATCATGTATGATCAATTGCGGTTCGATTACCTTAGCTGCGCAGGGCATCCGCATTTGCAGACTCCGAATTTTGACCGTGTTGCGGCTATGGGGGTTCGATTTACCAACGCCTATGTGCAATCCACGATCTGCGGTGCCAGCCGGATGAGCTTTTACACCGGGCGTTATGTGTCGTCCCATGGGGCGGCGTGGAACGGGTTCCCGCTGCGCGTCGGGGAACACACGATGGGCGATCATCTGCGTAACTCCGGTATGGATTGCTGGTTGATCGGCAAAACCCACATGAAAGCCGATGCTGCGGGCATGGAACGGTTGGGTCTGTCACCGGACACAACCATCGGGGCACGTCAGGTCGAATGTGGGTTTGACACGTGGGTGCGCGACGATGGCTTGTGGGGTGAGGGGCCGGATGGGTTCTATGATGAACGCCGCTCTCCTTATAACGAATACCTAAAATCCAAAGGATACCCGTCAGAAAACCCCTGGGCGCATTTTGCCAATGCAGGCATAGATGAAGACGGCGATATCGCGTCGGGCTGGATGTTCGCCAATGCCGACAAGCCCGCGAATATCCGCGAAGAAGACAGTGAAACACCGTGGCTGACGCAAAAAACGATAGAGTTTATTGCCCAAGCCAAGGCGCCTTGGTGCGCGCATGTCAGCTATATCAAACCCCATTGGCCGTATATCGTTCCGGCGCCCTATCATGACATGTATTCCAGCGATCATGTGCCCCCGCCGGTACGCGATGCTGGCGAACAAGAGGATCCGCAGCCCCTGTTTGGCGCCTATATGCAAAACAAGATTGCGCAGGCCTTTCAGCGAGAGGACGTGCGCGCCAAGGTGATTCCAGCCTATATGGGATTGATCAAACAGTGCGATGATCAGCTTGGCGTTTTGTTGGATTATCTGGAAGCGTCTGGCCGGATGCAGGACACGATGATTGTGTTGACGTCAGATCATGGGGATTATCTGGGGGATCATTGGCTGGGTGAGAAAGACCTGTTTCATGACCCGTCCGTCAAAGTGCCGATGATCATCTATGATCCGCGAACGGCGGCTAACGCGACGCGGGGCACAACCTGTGACGCTTTGGTCGAGGCCATAGATTTGGCCCCGACATTTGTTGATGTGGCCGGTGGCACAGTGGCAGATCATATTCTTGAAGGGCGCTCTTTGGTGCCGTGGTTGCATGGCGAAACGCCCGAATGGCGTGATTTTGCGATTTCGGAATTTGACTATTCGCCAACACAGCAAGGGATAAAATTGGGTCTGCAGCCCAAAGACTGCCGGATTTTCATGGTGTTTGATGGCCGCTGGAAATTGATGCATGCCGAAGGCGGGCTGCGCCCTATGTTGTTTGATCTGCGGGAAGACCCGGATGAATTGGTGGATTTGGCCAAAGGCACGGAACATCAGGACCAAATTGAACGCCTCTATGGGTTGCTTGCAGAATGGGGGCGGCGGTGTGCGCAGCGGGTGACCAAGTCGGATGCGGACATCGAAGCGATGCGTGGGAAATCACTGCGCAAGGGCATTCTGCCGTTTTTGGTGGATGGCAGCGAAGTCCCGGAAGACCTGACCGTGAAGTATCGCGGCGCTGCGCCGAAAAACTACCTTAAAGACGAATTGGACTGACGCCCCACAAAGCTGGGGTGCGCAGCTGAGTTCTGTTGGCCAATATTGCGGGCCAGTTTTGGCCGACGATTCGGCGCTGGCC
>CALHST010000055.1 GCA_938038825.1 uncultured Paracoccaceae bacterium
AAACAAGTCCTTGTCGGATCTTACGTGGTTGCGCGTTGGTGGTCCCGCAGATTGGTTGTTCCAGCCCGCAGATACTGAAGACCTTGCCCAATTTCTAAGGCAATTGCCTGCAGATGTGGATGTGTTCCCGATGGGGGTTGGGTCGAATTTGATTGTGCGTGACGGTGGTGTGCGTGCGGTTGTCATCCGGTTGCCGATGCGCGCCTTTGGTCAGATTACCGTTGACGGAAATACAGTGACTGCGGGGGCTGCTGCGCTTGACTCGCGTGTTGCATTGGGGGCCGCGAAAGAGGGCGTGGATCTGACATTCTTGCGCACAATTCCCGGATCTATTGGCGGGGCCGTGCGCATGAACGCAGGGTGCTATGGCAGCTATACAGCGGACGTCTTCAAGAGTGCCACAGTGGTTTTGCGCTCTGGTGAGATTATCACGCTGACCTCAGCGGATTTGAATTTCCGCTATCGCCAATCTGATTTGCCAGACGGGGCAGTTTTGACAGAAGCCGTGTTGCAGGGACCAACGGGGGATCCTGATGCTCTGATGACCCGGATGGAAGATCAATTGGCCAAGCGGGACGCCACACAGCCGACAAAAGACCGCAGCGCAGGCTCGACGTTCCGCAATCCGGTTGGCTTTTCAAGTACCGGTCAAGGCGATGACGTGCATGATCTTAAGGCGTGGAAGGTCATTGATGATGCCGGAATGCGGGGCGCAACGCTGGGCGGCGCACAGATGAGCGAGAAGCATTCTAACTTCTTGATCAACACAGGCGCTGCGACAGCGGCAGATCTGGAAAACTTGGGCGAGTTGGTACGAAAAAAGGTTTACGATAACAGCTCTCTGACGCTAGAATGGGAAATTATGCGCATCGGTGAACCGAGCGCAGAAAAATAAGCTCCAATGTGGGCACAATAAGGGGTGGCAAAAGCCCCAGGCAGAAGAGGCGCAAAGTTGGGTCAGTCGAGCAGACACCCCAAGCGCGTGGCGGTATTGATGGGCGGACCCTCGGCTGAACGAGAGGTGTCGCTGTCTTCAGGGCATGAATGTGCCAAAGCGCTGCGGGCTGCTGGATATGATGTGATCGAGGTCGATGCAGGCCCCGATCTTTTTGCTGTTTTGGCGTCCGAAAAACCTGATGTTGTTTTTAATGCTTTGCATGGCCGCTGGGGTGAAGATGGTTGTGTGCAAGGTGTGCTGGAATGGCTCAAAATTCCGTTCACACATTCGGGTGTTTTGTCGTCTTCTCTTGCGATGGACAAACAGCGTACCAAAGAAGCCTACGCTGCCATTGGTTTGCCATTTGTGGAATCCGTTTTGGCGACCCAATCGGAAATCGAAGCCGCGCATGTAATGACACCGCCCTATGTGGTGAAGCCTTATAACGAAGGATCTTCTGTCGGTGTCTACATCGTGCAAGAGGCCGCAAACGGCCCGCCGACATTGGCGCCGGATTTACCTGCGATCTTGATGGTCGAAACCTATGCGCCGGGGCGCGAGCTGACAACGACCGTCATGGGCGACAAAGCCCTGACCGTGACTGACATCATCACGGACAGCTGGTACGATTATCATGCCAAGTATGCCGAAGGTGGGTCGCGCCACGAACTACCAGCGGACATTCCGCAAGAGATTTTTGACGCTTGTATGGATTACGCGCTTCGGGCGCATAATGCATTGGGATGCCGTGGGATCAGCAGGACGGATTTCCGGTGGGACGAAGCACGTGGCATTGACGGTTTGATCTTGCTGGAAACAAACACGCAACCGGGCATGACACCAACATCCCTTGCGCCCGAGCAAGCAGCCCATGTCGGTATTGATTTCCCGCAGTTGTGTTCTTGGTTGGTGGAGGACGCCTCATGCGACCGCTAAGTGCGAGACGCCCCAAGCCAAAAAGTTCTGATCCGGCTCCGTCCCGTTGGGCATGGCGGATTGAACGCTGGATGATGACGCCAAGCGTGCGCTTGGGATTGCGTGCAGGGATTCCCTTTGTCGTCATGCTGGCAGCGGGGACTTGGTATCTGTCGGACGAAGGACGTCGCACCCAGATTACAGACACCGTTGCAGACATTCAGTCGACCATTCAGGAACGCCCCGAATTTATGGTGAACCTGATGGCTGTTGAGGGGGCGGGCGATGACGTCGCTGCTGATATTCGCGACATTCTTCCGGTCGATTTCCCAATCTCGTCCTTTGATCTGGATTTGGAAATGCTGCGGGAAACTGTCGAAGGATTGGATCCCGTCAAAGACGCATCTGTGCGTATCCGCCCTGGCGGCGTGCTTGAAGTCACTGTGATCGAGCGCGTGCCAGTTGTTGTGTGGCGCACCTATGAACAGGTCAGCTTGATTGACGAAACAGGCGCCCATGTCAGTGAAGTTGTCTCGCGTCTGTCACGCGCTGATCTGCCATTGATTGCAGGGGATGGGGCTGACAAGCATGTGCCCGAAGCCCTTGAATTGATCAATGCAGCCCGCCCATTGGGTGATCGGCTGCGCGGGCTTGTTCGTATGGGCCAGCGGCGTTGGGATGTGGTCTTGGACCGGGAACAGCGCATTTTGCTGCCCGAAGCCAACGCCCTTCAAGCCTTGGAACGGGTGATCGCACTGGACAGTGCACAAGATCTTTTGGCGCGCGATGTCTCGCGCGTGGACTTACGGCTGGGACTGCGTCCCACTGTACAAATGAACGAAGCCGCAACGCAGGCTTGGTGGCAAATAAGGGCGCAAGTAGACGCCTTAACGACAGGGCAGTGAACTAATATGATGATGGATCTTTATTCCTCGCAGCGCAGCATGCGCAATATGCGCAAACAAGCACTTCAACGGGGTGTGGTTGCGATTTTGGATGTGGGCAGTTCGAAAGTGGCGTGTCTTGTGCTGCGCTTCGACAGTGCAGCCAATCTGGAAGAAACTCCTGAAATGGGTGCTTTGGCGGGCCAAGCTGGGTTTCGCGTCATTGGTGCCGCCACGACCCGATCCCGCGGTGTCACCTTTGGCGAGATTTCGTCCATGCAAGAAACGGAACGCGCCATTCGCACGGCTGTTCAAGCTGCGCAAAAAATGGCCGGAATTCGTGTGGATCACGTGATTGCATGTTTTGCAGGTGCTGAACCGCGCAGCTATGGTTTGGACAATGCATTGGATATCGACGGTCAGGCCGTCACCGAACACGACGTTGCACGGGTGATGTCAGGTTGTGATATCCCGGATTACGGCCCAGGTCGCGAAGTTCTGCACGCACAACCGGTGAATTTCGCATTGGATCATCGGTCGGGCCTGATTGATCCACGGGGCCAAATTGGCAACCAATTGTCAGTGGATATGCATATGCTGACAGTGGATGCCTCGGCTGTGCAGCACTTGGCATATTGCATCAAACGCTGTGATCTGGAACTTGCCGGCATTGCGTCCTCTTCGTACGTCAGCGGAATCGCCGCCCTTGTTGAAGATGAACAAGAACTGGGTGCTGCGTGTATTGATATGGGTGGCGGATCCACGGGAGTGTCGATCTTTATCAAAAAACACATGATTTATTCAGATTCCGTGCGGATTGGCGGGGATCACGTGACATCCGACATTTCCATGGGCTTGCAGGTTCCGATGGCCACAGCCGAGCGGATCAAGACGTTCTATGGCGGCGTGCACGCAACCGGAGTGGATGATCGCGAGATGATAGAGATCGGAGGGGATACGGGTGATTATGAGCATGACCGTCGCACCGCAAGCCGAGCTGAAATCATTGGTATTATGCGCCCACGAGTCGAAGAGATTCTGGAAGAAGTTCGCGCCCGTTTGGATGCAGCAGGGTTCGATCACCTTCCCAGCCAGCAAATTGTGCTCACAGGTGGCGCAAGCCAAATTCCGGGATTGGACATGTTGGCAAGCCGGATCTTGGGCCAAAACGTGCGCCTTGGTCGCCCTTTGCGCGTGCATGGTTTGCCGCAGGCCGCGACAGGGCCCGGATTTGCCAGCGCCGTTGGCCTGACATTGTTCGCCGCGCACCCGCAGGACGAATGGTGGGATTTTGACATCCCTGCGGATATTTACCCTAAACGCAGCTTCCGACGTGCTGTGCGCTGGTTCCGCGATAATTGGTAAATCGGGGTTTGATATCTGTTGCAGGCATCGTTTTGGTTGCGGCAGGTATCGCTTTGCCCGCTATGGGCCAAAACCGCATGTCTGCGGACCAGTTCCTTGATCTCGCGATGGGAAAAACCTTGCACTTTCACAGCGTCCCAAGTGGACAGCTCGTGGGAATCGAAGAGTTCCTTCGGCGCGATTTGTCCGTCTGGAAAGAAAACGGCGGAACTTGTGTTTATGGTCGCGTCACGATTGAAGCGGGGCAGCTTTGTTTTTTGTATGACAACGAAAGACCGGATCAAAAAAGCTGTTGGTTTGTTCTGGAAGATCACGGAAAAATCTATGTGCGCACGCCAGAGCTGTTTCGCGCCGAGGTACAAGTCGTCGACAAAATCACTGATGCCCCGTTGGAATGTCCAAACGCACCAACGAGTTAAAGATTCCTGTGGCAATTTCGTACCGGGCTGATACTATTCCGGCATAAAGCCCAAAAGAGGCTTGGTGGCAGGTAGAGCAGTCACCCGAATTTGTTGAAAATACCGCTGCGTGATGTCGTAGCGTTTGCTGTGCAACCGTTGGTGGTTTTGCACCAATAGTGTTACTTTTGCTTCGTTCCGCAAGATATTGCGATCCAAGCAAAATACCGCCTTTCTTTGTCAAGAAAGTGCCATATTTTGTGCTTATTGGTTGTTTTGCGGGTGACGAGGGTCCTCGCGCGCTGTACACTCCCGTCAGATTTACAAGACGAATCCCGTGTTAGCCGGGACTAGCGACAGGCGGACCATTGAGATGACATTGAACCTTTCCATGCCGGGACATGAAGAGCTGAAGCCAAAGATCACCGTATTTGGGGTGGGTGGCGCAGGTGGCAATGCTGTGAACAATATGATCGAGAAGCAGCTCGATGGTGTTGAATTCGTAGTGGCCAACACAGATGCGCAAGCGTTGCAGCAATCTGCATCCCAACAGCGCATTCAGCTGGGTGTTAAAGTGACCGAAGGCCTTGGCGCGGGTGCCCGGGCAAGCGTCGGCGCAGCGGCAGCCGAAGAAAGCATAGAACAAATTGTTGATCACCTTGCCGGGGCACATATGTGCTTCATCACCGCAGGTATGGGCGGCGGCACCGGGACTGGCGCAGCTCCGATCATTGCGCAAGCGGCACGTGAATTGGGCGTTCTGACAGTTGGGGTTGTCACCAAACCATTCCAGTTCGAAGGCGCGAAACGCATGCGTCAGGCGGAAGAGGGCGTTGAGACGCTGCAAAAGATGGTCGACACGCTGATCATCATTCCGAACCAGAACCTGTTCCGTCTTGCCAATGAAAAGACGACGTTCACTGACGCGTTCTCGATGGCCGATGATGTTTTGTATCAAGGTGTTAAAGGCGTGACAGACCTTATGGTTCGTCCCGGCCTGATCAACCTCGACTTTGCGGACGTACGCGCCGTAATGGACGAAATGGGCAAAGCCATGATGGGCACGGGCGAGGCGGACGGCGAAGATCGTGCGATCCAAGCGGCGGAAAAAGCCATCGCCAACCCATTGCTCGACGAAATCTCGCTGCGCGGCGCGAAAGGCGTTTTGATCAACATCACCGGTGCCGAAGACCTGACTTTGTTCGAACTGGACGAAGCCGCCAACCGCATCCGCGAAGAAGTCGATCCAGATGCGAATATCATCGTGGGTTCCACGCTGGACACCGCAATGGAAGGCATGATGCGCGTTTCTGTTGTGGCCACAGGCATTGATGCAACCGAAAAAACGGCAGATATGCCAGTGCCACGTCGCAGCCTGAGTGCTCCGCTGACAACAACGGTCAGTGCGGAAGAGGCCACGGCCGACGCTCCGATCACAGAGCAGCCTGCCGTTGCCGCTGAGCAAGTCGAAGAGCCTGCGTTGTTCCAAGAAATGAACGCGCAGCAAACTGCGGCCCAGGATTTGGCAGAAGACATCTTTGATAAATCCGAAGTGGCAGCAGACGATCTTCCGGCACCAGCCTATCAGGCGCAACCGGCACCGTTTGAACCGACTCCTGAAACACTGGAAGCGCGTCCCGAAGAATATGCGGCACCGCGTGCACCAGCACCCGGAACGCCGTCGCCAGAAGCACTTGCTCGTTTGCGCGCGGCGACACAACGGACTGTTCCTGCGCAACAGGAATTGCCGCGCACAGTGCCAATGGGTGAGGGCAGCGAAAAGCAGCCTCGCTTTGGGATTAACTCCCTGATCAACCGCATGACCGGTCAAGGTGAGAGCGCTCCAACACAAGCGCCACGCCAACAACCTCCGGTTCAACGGGTGGCTGCGCCAGCGCAAATGCCTGAAAAAGCGGCAGACCCAGATCAAGAACGAATTGAAATTCCAGCGTTCTTAAGGCGCCAAGCGAACTAACGTTACTAAATGTTTCTTAAAATCAGGCCGCAGTGAGCGGCCTTTTTTTATGGAATATCAAAAGGTTATTCTTGCATAAGCAATGTTTCGCCCACTATTACAGACATGTTTCATCTCGTTGCAAAGAGTGAGTTGAGACCCTGACGACGGCTACGTACTTTGTTACCACTAACATGCCGTGGAGCATGACGCGTATATCGGGTGGAATAACCTTGCAGACGACAGTGAAATCACCAGTGACTTTCCAAGGTCATGGCCTCCATTCAGGTGCACCAGCCCGAATGACCATTTGCCCCGCATCTGCGGAATTGGGCATCTGGTTCCGGCGTGTCGACGTCACAGATCGTGATAACTTGATTCCTGCAAGATGGGATTCGGTCCATCCGTCACCACTTTGCACGAAACTGTTTAATGAATCCGGTGTATCCGTGTCCACGATTGAACATGTCATGGCTGGCTTGGTTGGTTGCGGTATTCACAATGCGATCGTTGAAATAGATGGTCCTGAAGTTCCAATCCTGGATGGGTCGGCGATCGAATTCGTGCGGGGCATCATGCAGAGGGGCGTTCAACGATTGGACGCCGCAGTACGTGTGATCGAAGTGCTGGAAACCGTGGAAGTCACCCAAGGCGATGCGGTCGCACGGATTGCGCCATCTGACATGATGAGAATCGAATTCCACATCGACTTCAAAGACGAAGCGATTGGCCGCCAGTCGAAGCTGATCAACATGTCAAACGGCAGTTTTGCGCGGGAATTGTCCGACAGCCGGACGTTCTGCAGCCAAGCTGATGTAGATTCGATGCGCTCGCAAGGTCTGGCTCTGGGCGGAAATCCCGGCAAAAACGCCGTTGTCTTTGATGGCGCGGACGTTGTGAGCCCGGGTGGTCTGCGTCATAATGACGAACCTGTGCGCCACAAAATGCTGGATGCGGTCGGGGATTTGGCTTTGGCAGGGGCCCCATTGATTGGTCATTACACTGGTTATCGTGCGGGCCATTCGCTCACAAACGCCTTGCTACGTAGGCTTTTTGCGACCCCAGGCGCCACGCGCATGGTGTGCTATGGACCCAACGAAGCAAAGCGTCTTCCCGGGTTTGGCCTGCATTGGGACGAAATTCCAAGCGTCGCTTAATGAACACGACAAAAACAACTGTGATGTCTGGCAGGCCATTTGGGCATTTTGCCTCGCATTACTCTATGTTAAGTCTTTCCTCAGATAACCCGATTGCCGTGGTGTGTGGATGATGGAAATGACCAGCATGACAAGCGAAAAGGCCCGCCTGCGTCCTGGGAAATGGGTCTTTGCTTTGTGCATTGCGTTCTCTGTTTCTGGATGTGGAGACGGGGGCGCCTTGACCAGTGGCAGTGTGCCACTTGAAGACTTCTCGCCCAAACAGATCTTTGAACGGGGCGAATTTGAACTGGAACGGTCGCGCCCCGAAGATGCGGCGTTTTACTTCGGTGAGATTGAGCGTCTGTATCCCTACAGTGATTTGGCACGCCGTGCGTTGATTATGCAGGCGTTTTCCTTCCATCAGGATCAGGATTACGAAAGCAGCCGCTCATCCGCGCAGCGGTTTATTGATTTTTATCCAGAAGATGACGATGCCGCGTATGCGCAGTACCTTCTGGCACTCAGCTACTATGACCAAATTGACGATATCGGACGAGACCAAGGTTTGACCTTCCAAGCGTTGCAGTCTTTACGCCAAGTGATCGAGCGGTTTCCTGATAGCGAATACGCCAAATCGTCCGTTTTGAAGTTCGATCTGGCCTTTGACCATTTGGCTGGAAAAGAAATGGAAATTGGGCGCTACTATCTCCAGCGCGACCATTTCACAGCTTCGATCAATCGGTTCCGTGTGGTGGTGGAAGATTTCCAAACAACGACACACACGGCGGAAGCCTTGCACAGGCTTGTTGAATCGTATTTGTCCTTGGGCCTTACGGACGAAGCACAGACTGCAGGTGCGATCCTTGGTTTTAACTTTCAGTCGACCAACTGGTACGAAGACAGCTATCAATTGTTGACCGGTGTGGGGCTTGAGCCCAAAGCGCGCGGCAACAACTGGCTGGCGCAAATTTATCGCCAGATGATCAAAGGCGAATGGCTCTGATGGCTGGGGCGGATGCGCATCGCATCCGTCAGCATGGGTAGCGCTGATGCTTCGCGGTCTCGAAATACGTGACATGCTTATCATTGAACGGCTGGATCTTGAATTTCAGCCGGGTTTGAATGTGCTGACCGGGGAAACCGGTGCCGGGAAGTCTATACTCTTGGATTCCCTGGGGTTTGTTCTTGGTTGGCGCGGGCGTGCGGAACTGGTGCGCAAAGGGGCCGACACGGGCGAAGTTACTGCGTGGTTTGATTTGCCAGATGATCACCCCGCACGGACAGTATTGGAAGAGGCGGGTTTGCCCGTGTCGGATGAACTGATCTTGCGGCGGGTCAATACCACGGATGGGCGCAAAACCGCATGGGTCAATGATCGTCGCGCAAGCGGGGATGTTTTGCGTGGGTTGTCAGATGCATTGGTCGAACTGCACGGCCAACATGATGATCGGGGTCTGCTGAATCCTCGGGGGCACCGCGATATTCTGGATAGTTTTGCGGATCTAGGCGCACGCGTTGAAAAAACGCGGCAGACGTGGTCTGCGTTGCGGGCAGCTGAAAAGGCCCTTGCCCAAGCCGAAGACGCGTTGGATGCTGTCCGTGCCGAAGAGGATTTCCTGCGTCATGCCGTGAAGGAACTGGACCAACTGGACCCCAAACCGGGTGAAGAGGCCACATTGGATACACGGCGTCGCCTAATGCAATCTTCCGAAAAGATCGCGAGTGACGTGGCGCGCGCGCATGGTGCTTTGGGGTATGACGGTGCAGAAGGCGCAATGACGGACGCGATGCGGTGGCTTGAAGAGGCGGCTGCGCAAGCGGATGGGCAACTTGATGATCCGTTGGCAGCCCTTTCTCGTGCGCTGAATGAATTGGGGGACGCTGCAAGTGGGGTTGAACGCTGCCTAGATGCGCTTCAATTCAACTCTGCCGAGCTTGAAGAAACAGAAGAACGTCTGTTCGCGATCCGGGGACTTGCGCGAAAGCATGGGGTTGCGCCTGATGACCTGGCGGGTTTTGCCGACCACTTGCGCGCGAAACTGTCTGCCTTGGAAGCCGGGGACGCTGATCTGGAACGGCTGCACGAAGACTGGAAAGACGCAGAAGTTCGCTATGCCAAAGCGGCAGATGTGCTGACCTCTGCGCGCAAAACGGCCGCCAAGCGATTGGACAAGGCGGTTAGCGCGGAACTGGCCCCGTTGAAGATGGAGCGCGCGGTTTTTGAAACGTATGTGGTGCAAGACACACCCGGACCGGATGGGCAGGATGCCGTGTCTTTTACTGTGGCCACAAACCCCGGCGCGCCTGCAGGGCCGTTGAATAAAATTGCCTCGGGCGGAGAGCTTAGCCGTTTCTTACTTGCGCTTAAGGTGTGCCTGACCCAAGGCCAATCTGGTCTTACGTTGATTTTTGACGAAATTGACCGCGGCGTGGGTGGCGCAACTGCCAACGCAGTTGGGCGACGTTTGTCAGATTTGGCGCAGGGTGGACAGGTTCTGGTTGTCACGCATTCCCCTCAGGTGGCAGCTTTGGGTGCGCATCATTGGCGCGTCGCGAAAGAGGTCAAAGGTGGTATGACAACATCGTCCGTCGTGGCCTTGCCCGACCCAGATCGTGTGGATGAAATTGCGCGAATGTTGTCAGGCGATACCATCACGGAAGAGGCGCGCGGGGCCGCACGTGCACTTTTGGCGGGATAAAGATGCAATTCGGCCTCTTTAACGGGGCATTCTTGCGTGATTGAACACTCTGCTACGGAACAGGGGTTTTCGGGGCGACACCAACATCCTATCACGATTGAGAAACTTTCGGATATGACGTGATGTCCGCACCACAGCGATCATTTTTGGCAGAGCAACTAACGTTAGCAAAAGCAGCGTTACAGGATACGTGGCATCTGATGCGCGCACGGGGTCCAAGCCAAATCCAGTTCTGGTTCATTGCCTTGCTCGTTGGAATTGTCGCCGGGTTCATGGCGTTGCTGTTCCGCAAAGGTATCGAAAGACTACAAGCGTTCATTTACGGCACCGAAGATGTGCAATATCTGCACAGTTTTGCCGAAGGACTGCCTTGGTACTGGATCCTGATTATTCCGATTGTCGGCGGTTTGGTCGTTGGCCAGATCTTACATCATTTCACGCCAGACGGACGGGCGCGGTCGGTGGCGGATGTCATCGAAGGCGCGGCGTTAAACGATGGTCGTGTCGAAACGAAAGAGGGCTTGGCGTCTGCTTTGGCATCCCTTGTGACGTTATCGTCCGGGGGATCGTCTGGGCGAGAGGGCCCTGTGGTGCATTTGGCGGGCGTCATCTCGACATGGGTCAGCACACGGATTGCGGCAGATGGCATTACGGGGCGCGACTTGTTGGGATGCGCTGTTGCGGCTGCTGTTTCGGCCAGTTTCAACGCCCCCATCGCAGGCGCCTTGTTCGCATTGGAAGTGGTCTTGCGCCACTTTGCCGTGCACGCGCTGGCCCCCATTGTGATCGCATCCGCCGTGGGCACAGTGATTAACCGCCTTGAATACGGTGGTGTCACAGAATTTGCGTTGCCCGCCGCATCGGAATTGGCGTTCTATGTTGAATTGCCTGCGTTTTTGATCCTTGGCTTGTTGTGTGGGGTTGTCGCTGTGGCCCTTATGCGCGGTATCTTTTGGGCGGAAACAGTGGCCAATTCCGTGCAAACCAAAACCGGTTTGCCACGTTGGCTACGGCCGGCTGTCGCGGGGGCCATGCTGGGTGCAATTGCCATCTTTTTCCCACATATCATTGGCGTGGGTTACGAAACGACGTCTATGGCTTTGACGGGACAATTGATGTTCCACGAGGCTGTGATTTTCGCAATTCTAAAAGCGATTGCCGTTGGGATCACAATGGCTGGTCGCATGGGCGGCGGGGTGTTTTCGCCCTCATTAATGGTGGGGGCGCTGACAGGTCTGGGATTTGGGATCATCGCCACAAGTGCTTTGCCTGCATGGTCTGGTGCGATCACTTTGTATGCTTTGGCAGGAATGGGGGCTGTGGCGGCGGCTGTCCTTGGCGCGCCCATTTCAACCACGCTGATTGTTTTTGAACTGACGGGGGATTGGCAAACTGGATTGGCGGTGATGGTGACCGTGTCGTTGTCGACGGCTCTGGCATCCAGCCTTGTGCACCGCAGTTTCTTCCTGACCCAATTGGAACGACGCGGCATTCACCTGGCGGCAGGGCCGCAAGCCTATTTGCTGTCGATGTTTGGCGTCTCTGGCGTGATGCGCCCGATCAGTGGACCCGGCAGCGCAGAGCAAGAGGCCTGTTGGAGCATGGTCCAAGACGGAACATATGTGGATGCCAACAGCACACTGGAAGTGGCTATGCCGTTGTTTGACAGGCTTAATCTGGATTTTGTGCCAGTTGTTTCAATTTCAGGCGAAGGCGCGCCGCCAGAATTACTGGGTGCTTTGTACCAAGTTGACGCCCTAAAGGCCTATAACCGCGCTCTTGCCGCCACGGCAGCGGAAGAACACGGGTAAAACCGTCTGCTTAGATTTGTTCGACAGTGACCCCGTCACCTGTGTAAAACGCCAAATGATCTTTGATCTGGGCGACGTTTTCATAAGGATTTTCGTAACTCCATACTGCATTTTCCAATACCGTCGACTTGGTCACAACCGAGAAATATACCGCATCGCCCTTCAGCGGACACAGGGTGGTTTTCTCAGTTTTGTCCAGAAATGCCATCGCGATGTCTGAACGCGGAAAATAGATCACTGCCGGATAGTCACCTTCGTGCAGCTCAAGTGCGTTTTGACTTTCTCCCAGAACCGCGCCACCAGCCCGAACGGTCCAACGACCTGTCGCGTTTGTTATTTGTATGTGCTTTGCCATAGATCGTGCCCCCAATTGCACTGCGTGTTACGGTTTTCTTACAAAAACGCGTAACACAGAAATGACAAACTACACCGGAGCACAGGCGTCTTGCAACCAAGCCGCCGCCACGTCACTGACACGACTGCGGATCCTGTCCAAGACATCCGCATGATAGGCGTTCAACCAAGCGCGTTCATCCGGGCTTAACATGGTCTGCACGATGAGACGGCGATCAATCGGGGCAAAGGTCAACGTCCGCCAATCATACATGATACGGTGATCATCTCCGCCGGGAATTGGTGCGGCCTTTTGCACAACAACCAGGTTTTCAATGCGAATACCAAAGGCCCCTTCGCGGTAGTATCCCGGCTCATTCGACAAGATCATGCCGGGTTCCAATGGGACACCCGAGACACGCGACAAACGTTGCGGCCCCTCATGCACGCTCAGATACGCGCCAACACCATGTCCCAAACCATGGTTGAAATCCTGCCCTGCCATCCATAGCGGCAGGCGGCCTATCATTTCGATATCCCGTCCGGCCATGCCCTTTGGCCAGCGCAACCGGGACATGCCGATCATCCCTTGCAGCACACGTGTAAAGCATTGACATGCGTCCTCGGGTGGTGCGCCAATCGCGATGGTGCGTGTGATATCGGTGGTGCCGTCCAAATATTGACCGCCACTGTCCAACACCAACAAATGCCCGTCCTCTAGAACGGCATCCGTTTCTTCGGTGACGCGGTAATGCATGATGGCGCCGTTGGGTCCGGTGCCTGAAATTGTCTCAAAGGAAATGTCGCGCAATGCGTTGTCTTTGCGCCGCGCGGCTTCCAATTGGCTGACCACCTGCGTTTCGGTCAAACTGCCCGCAGGCTGTGCATCCAACCATGCCAGCAACTCAACAACTGCCGCCCCATCCCGTAAATGCGCCTGTGCAGCCCCTTCAATTTCAGCGTCATTCTTACGCGCCTTTGGCAAGGCACAAGGGTCAGATCCCAACACGACGTTATCCCCAAGTGCATCCACAACGCACATTGGAACCGTCTGTTTGTCCACAAGAACAGAACCCGTTAGTGATTTGACGGCATTAAGAAAATCATCTGGACTGTGGACGGAAATTGCACCCCCAAGGTGATCCCGCACATCCTTCAACTTCGCTTGCGCGGCATAAAGATCCACCTTGCCCGTATCGTGCAAAACAGCAAATCCCTGCATCACTGGATTGCGTGGAATGTCTGCTCCGCGAATGTTCAGCAACCAGCAGATGCTATCAGGCAATGTAATCACTGCGGCTGCGTGGCCTTGTTCTTTGAGTTCCCCGGCAAGACGTGCGCGTTTGTCGCCGTGCGCTTCGCCTGCGAAATCCAAGGGATGCACTTTGGCAGGTTCCATGGCAGGGCCGGGTTGATCATCCCAAATGCGATCCACTAGATTGTCCATTTGTACCAGCGTGACGCCGCTTCCCTTTAAATCCTGTTCCAGATCTTCCAACTGCCCAGCCGTATAAAGCCATGGATCAAACCCAATCCGCCCGCCTTTTGGCAATTGCTCCTTTAACCAGTCGCCCGGCCGGATGTCCGGCCACGGGACAGGCGTGAAATGATCCAAATCCACTTGCGCCTTGATTTGCGTGCGATACCGCCCATCAATGAAAACGCCCGCGATGCTCTGCAAGGCAATGCAAAACCCAGCGGACCCTGTGAAGCCGGTTAACCAAGACAATCTCTCATCATGGGCTGACACGTATTCCCCTTGATGGGCGTCCGCGCGGGGCACTATGAACCCATCCAGATCCTCTTTGTCCAATTGTGCGCGCAGGGATTTCAGGCGCGGCGGACCCTGTTCGGGGCGAGATGTGACGTCAAATGACTGGAACATGGCGGGGACTCCTTCCTATGTTAGGGTAAACGATACCAAACTGAACCGGAGGCACCATGGCGATTTCAGCAGAACCGATGGAAAAGAAAACGATCACGGTCAAAGGGCTTGATATGGCCTATAGCGAGATGGGGCAGGGCACGCCCATTGTGTTTCAGCACGGAAACCCAACGTCGCGCTATTTGTGGCGCAACATTATGCCCCATCTTGCAGATTTGGGGCGCTGTATCGCGGTGGACTTGGTTGGGATGGGCGACAGTGCCAAATTGCCGGATAGCGGCCCAATGCGCTACAGCTTCGACACGCATTCAGACATGCTCGATGCGACATGGGACGCGTTGGGGATCAAGAACGACGTTGTATTGGTCCTGCATGATTGGGGATCAGGGCTGGGCTTCGATTGGGCCTATCGCAATCAGGACAAGGTCAAAGGCATTGCGTATATGGAGGCGATTGTGGGCACTATCCCCAGCTGGGATGCTTGGCCCGAAGATGCGCGCAATATTTTCCAAGCAATGCGCAGCCCCGCGGGCGAAGAACTGGTACTGGACAAGAACATCTTTGTCGAACGTATCCTGCCATCCGCCATCCTGCGAGACCTGTCCGAGGCTGAAATGGACCATTACCGTGCGCCCTATCTGGAACCCGGTGAAAGCCGCCGTCCAACGCTCGACTGGCCGCGCCAAATCCCTGTGGCTGGCGAGCCACCCGAAGTCGTCGCGCGCGTACAGGCTTATGCGAAATGGCTATCGGGGTCAGATTTGCCGAAGCTTTTCATCAATGCAGAACCGGGCTCCATCCTGACAGGCAAAGCCCGCGACTGGTGCCGATCTTGGCCTAACCAAAGTGAAGTGACCGTCAAAGGGACACACTTTATCCAAGAAGACAGCCCGGATGAAATTGCAGCGGCCCTGCGCGCGATTGTGAGAGGACTACACAGGTGAGAATGTCGGCAATGAGCCCAAAAGTACTGGATGCTGCGCTGTGCTCCAATGGCCGCTCTCCCATACGGTGCGCTGCCAATCCAACTTCTATCAATTGGTCAGAATTACCACTCGAACCCGACAGCTTTTTCGGAAACCTTCCAGAGACGCGACATGACAGCCTTGTCATGGGCGTGAGCGTTCAGTGTGCCTTTGCCGACCGGGCCGACCGCTTCCATACGGCCCGTCGGGCCGTAGAGGGCGCGTTGCTCGGTTAGGGCCTCTTCTGTCGCGCACATGACCTCTGGGTATGAGCCTTGTTCCGCGGTCTGGACCATCGGCGTCTTGGTCATTAGCCACCAAATGAAACGCATCGCGCGGCTTCCGCTGGTGGTTATCAGCGAAGTGGCCGACGAGCCCGGATGGCAGACGAATACCTCGACATCCTTGCGCCCCGCCGCAGCCAAACGGTCCTGCAATTCGTAGGCAAACATCATCTGCGCCAGCTTGCTTTGCGAATAGGCAGTGTTCGCGCCGTAGCCCTCATCCCAGTTCATGTCGTCGAACTTGATGGTCTTGAGACCCATATTGTAGCCGAGGCTGGCAACGACCACGATCCGGCCTTTGCTTTCGGCTATGCGGTCAAAGAGGAGGCCATTGAGCAGAAAGTGTCCGTAGTGATTGGTGCCGAGCTGGCTTTCGAACCCGTCGACGGTCAGCTTTCGCGTCGGCACCTGCGCGATGGCCGCGTTGTTGATCAACGCGTCGATCCGAGGCACCATCTTCAGAACTTCCTCGGCAGACTCGCGCACGCTGTCCAAAACGGACAGGTCCGTGCGGATGAAGCTTACGTCGGCTTTCGCGCCGAATTCCTGTCTCAGGTCCGCGATTGCCGCCTCGGATTTCTCGGCCGAGCGGTTCAGCATTACCACCTTGGCGTTCTTCTTCAGCAAGATACGCGCGGCTTGAAAGCCTGCGCCAGCGTTGGCGCCGGTGATGATGTAGGTCTTGCCTGACTGGTCGTCGAGGCGCTCGGGTGTCCAGCCTTTGGGTCCGAATGTCGTATCCACCATTATCTGTCTCCTGCCAGCGCAGGCTGGCCGTTTGCAGTTTCATTTTCTGAAAGCGCAGATAGAACCCTACAGGATGCAGAAACAGGTGATATACTCTCGATTACTTGCCCAATCGTCTCAACTCCATTGCAAAGAGGAGAGTTCTCTGCCAGCTAGAGTGCATGAGCAAAGACCAGATCAAAAACCTTATCGAGCGCCATCTGCCAGAGGCAGGCCTTGTCGATACCGCGCTGAAAGGCGTCCAGCTTTTTCGGGTGACCGAGGCCATGCCCTGCGTGCCTGCCGTCTACGAGCCCACGGTCGTGGCTATTCTCAGTGGCACCAAGGAAGCTGTTCTGGACGGTGAGCACCACGTCTATGGCAGCGATAAATACTTGCTGTGCCCCATGACTTTACCGGTGGAGGCAGGCACGCCCTTGGCGTCCAAGGACGATCCTCTGCTTGGCGTCGTGATTGCGCTGGAG